>DAIDKK010000001.1 GCA_027450065.1 Candidatus Saccharimonadota bacterium
AATCGTGCCACCCGTACAGAAAATCAGTGATTCAGGCATAGTACCATTAAGGGTAATTTGGGTTGAGGTGCTTGCTGCGACGGTACCAGCGTCGGTGGCTGCGCCCGTTGTGTCGGTGGTTGCGTACGTAGTTATACGGACATAAAATGTACAGTTATTGCTAGCGGGGGTGACACCACCGCAGTTCGTATTGTTTGGATTTGTTACGCCAAGTAACTGAATTGTCGTAGGAGTCGTACCATTGGGTGTTACTCCTGCCGCACTCGTTACGTAAGGTGATCCTGCGGTTGTGTTAACGACACTATCAAATGCAAGGCCACTTTGAGTCCCGAGGGTGGCAGCGGTAGTTACAAGACCATTTGGCGTTGTGCAAGTACCACCGACGTCTATATCTGCAGTCGTACAATATTGGAACTTTATAGATTTAATCAGGGAAGTTGAAGGCAGCGTGAAAGTAAATAAATGATTCACAACACCAGCCGGCATTGAACCAGGATTGGTAGCTGCTTGAAGCGTCAGGCTTCGCTTTGTAATTTGGCCGGCTGCATATGCGGTCGTGAACGGAAAGGCGCTCACAATCATACTCCCAAATATGAATATGCCAGATACCAGTACGAATACACGCTTTCCTCTCACTGTCATGTGAGCATATTAGCATGAGCGTTAAGTCTTAGTCAAAAACTTTATACATTGAGTTTTCCCCAGGTGTCTAGAAAGTCGGAGTGCAGATGTAGGTTAGGGTAGTGCTGTAGGTACCGGCGGGCTGACTACCGGGGACATTTACGATGTATGAGGTTGTGTAGATCTGGGCATCCGTACCGACATTTGTGCTGTCTGCTACAGTGTCACCATCAGCGTACTTAAACGAGTCGACGGTAGCATAGTGGGGTACTGGTTCACCCTTGTAACTTCCGGCGCCCGATGCGGGTGTAATATCGATACCAACGGCTGGAGTGGAGGTGGCGACAGTGTTTGCAACTAAGTTCAAACCAAACTGGCTCACGCCGTGAATGCCTGCCGTTGGGCCACCCGTACCATTGCTCATTGGTGCTATCGTGTTAGTGCCTGAGGTGAGGGTAGGGCCATTGACAGTAATAGCATAACCGGAACCAGCATTGGTAGAGGCGGCCATCTGTGACGTTGCGATAGCTGTGTCGGTTGGGGAGAATAAGCGGTCAAAGTTAACGACACCAGTTGTGACGGTACTACAATCTGGCACACTACCAGCATTGACGCCAACCGTTGCTCCAGCACAAAAGACGAGAGATTCTGGCATAGTACCAGATAGTTGAATTTGCGTGGAAGTAGCAGCTGCAACGGTACCGGCCTCTAATGCAACACCACTACCATTTAAGGAGGTGTGGCTAGAGATGCGAACGAAGAAGGTCTGTGCAGTGGTCGGGTTGATGATACCGTTGATTTGGATAGTAACGACAACCGGAGAAGCACCAATTGTTGAAGCAGCAGACCTACCGATGGTAGTTACGTTGTATGCACCATCACTGGCATCATCGAGGCTTGATGCGGTTATAGTAGTAAAGCCTGTCGCACCAGTTTCTGCGCCGAGAGTAGCAGTTTGTGTGCTGATGCCGACAGGGGCAACACAGCCGATACCACTTACGACAGGTGCTGCGGTGGTGCAGTACTGAAACATCAGTGAACCGAGTGAGTCAACCGTGTCACTGAGAGTGAACTGGAACTTATGATCTACCGTACCACCCGGCTTAGAACCGCCGTCAGTAGTACCGGCTACGAGAGTCAAGCTACGAGCTGTTATTTGTGTCGCTGCAACCGCAGTAGCGGGGGGTATTAGTTGTAATACTAAAGCCGCCATCAGAGATATGGCGCCTGCGAGATTGATAAGTCTTTTTTGTATTTTCATTTTTACTTTTTATTTTAGGATACTGACCGAAGTCTAGCATAAGCAAAATGACGAGTCAACAGTAACTTGATATATAAAACTGTGGAAAACAACAAAGGCTAATAGGTAGCGATACAAACAAGAGCAAGGTTTGTTGTGTACTCACCGCCAGGCATCAAACTATTAACGTTCACGAGGTAGCTTATTGTGTAGGTGGTGACGCCAGAACTTTTGGGGCCTGTGACTATGGTTTCGCCATTGACGTAGCGAAAATTGTTGGGTGTTGCATAATTTGGCGCCGCTGAGCCAACGCCAAATTGGCCATGGTTCGGGTTAGCCCCAAAGACTACGGGAGAGGTGTTAGCAACAACATTGATGCCAAACTGGCTTACGCCAGGCCGTGATATGTCAGTTGTTGACATGGCGGCAATAGGGTTACCCGAGTTACTGAGTGTATTACCGACAATTTGTACGGCATAGCCGTAACTTGTGTAATCCGAAACCGAAAAAGTTGATGTGGCGGTGGCTGCGCTTGTCGGTGAAAAGGTGCCAAAACTACTAGTGCCAGTATCAACCATAAAGCTAAGGGCCGGATCACCGGTCGTCTGAGAGCCACCTGCTGACTGAAAGTTACTCGAGTTAGAGGTGCCAATAGCAGCATCGGTGGTCGATAAAACTGACTGGTAGTTGGGTGAGCTTGATAGATTTAGCCCACCACCACCCAAGTCAGTGTACTCAAATTTATAGCCGGGGGATTGAAGCACAGTATCAGCATGGGCAACTGAGGCACTACAGACGACTGCAATTATAGCTAAGACAATGCTCGCCCAACGTACAAACCACTTTGACATGTGTTTCATTGTCGATGAAAGACAAACATTTTGCAACGTATAGTGCAGTGAAGATGTCTTCATGAATTTATAAGTTGCACCTCCGTAAACATAAACAGTATAATACTAACAAGGCGAATCGAGGCATAAGCGGTGGCAGATATACCATCTCCTACATCAAAAAGTACTACATCTCAACCACCAGCACCAGAGGTACTAAAACCTCAGGCTGATGAAATTGATCCATCTGAGGCAGATGGATCCAGTGTGGCTAGCCCTTCGTCAACAAGGGAAAGGTCACGCCGGGGAAGTTATCGGCCGAGTCATAAAGCAACTTTTATTGGTTTGGCAGCTATTGCCGTGATATTAGCCGTTAACGCAGGTATCATTACGTATGTGCTAAAAAGCCAATCGAAAACTAAGACGCAAGATCAAGGCCAAGTGACTATTAGTCAAGCTGCGTTGGATAAGTTAGGCGTAAATCAAAGTGGAATCGGGACGGCGGGGGTGCAACTGGTAGTAAACCCAAATGCGAATTTTAAGGGTACGCTACAAGTTGCTGGAGATGTGAGCTTAGGGGGTCAACTAAAAATAAATGGCAAATTAACTGGTAGTGATGCGAGCTTAAATCAACTCGAGGCAGGCAATACATCCATAGGTCAATTAAACGTAAATGGCGATGGTACCGTATCAAATCTAGCTTTGCGTCAAAACCTGAGCGTCACGGGGGCATCGACGCTGCAGGGAGCGGCGACCTTCAGCCAGCTCGTCACTATAAATAATAGTCTGAATGTATCGGGCAATGTGGCGGTCGGTGGTACACTGGCGGCCGCGATACTTCATGTCGGTAGTTTTATAGTTGACAGCACTAGCACTATCGGCGGACATGTGATTACGCAAGGTACTGTGCCTAGCGTGAGCGTGGGTGCGGCGGCTGGGTCAAATGGCACTGTTTCGATAGGGGGCAATGATATGGCCGGGACGGTTGCCGTCAATACCGGTGTTGGCGCAGGAAATGGCTTATTGGCGAGCGTGACCTTCCGCAGTCGCTATAGCAATGTCCCGCATGTGGTAATTACGACCATTGGTGCCCCGGCCCTCGTATACATTACTCGGACTACGACTGGCTTCAGTATTTACGCCAGCGGTTCATTACCCGCTGGCATTGGGTATGCCTTTGATTACATTGTCGAACAATAACTATATGTATATGTACTGATAACGGTCACATATTTACGAATAACATCACTTCGTTGTCGCGTACGGCGACTATGCCGCTGTGAATGGCAAAGGTAATTGGATCAGCACCAGTATCAATAATAACTTCACCAGGCTCAAGAATAGAAAAGAAATCGGCGTGTTCTGGGAGGATATCAAATTGTCCAACTCGATTACTGGCTGAGACTGTGCGAGCAGGACCCTCATAGTAAATATGAAAGGGCGCCCGCGCAATGACATTAAGGATTGCTTTATCGGTGGAAGGCTTTAAAAATGCCATGCTTACCCCTAGGCTTATCTGTTTTCTCAGTGTCCTGGTCAGTCGGTGGTGTCTCGCTCGGCTGCGCGTTGCCAGATTTTTTCTCCGGTGCTTCTTTAGTGTTCGGGGCTGAACCAAGAATTTCTTCGATGCCACTTAAGGTTTGTTCGAGCGTGAAGTACTCACCCGGCCGCCCACTAAATTTTTCAGCCACGGCAAAGTCTTGATTGAAAAACTGGATGAGCTTTTTGGCATTTTGGTAATCTGCGCGGTCGACGGGGGAAAGCTCGTTTTCACCAATAATGGCGATGATATTTTTGAGTGAGTCATATTTTTGCATGATGGCCTGCACGCGCCCGGCCAGCTGGTAGTGGCGTTCGCCAACGATCTGAGGGGTTAGCAGGGAAGAGGTGGTTTTTAGGAGATCAACTGCTGGTCGAATGCCCGTTTCGGCAATAGCACGAGATAGTACCAAAACAGAGTCAAGCTGCTGTGAGATGGCTTGCACTGCTGGGTCGGAAAGGTCATCTGCGGGGATGTAAACAGCCTGCACTGAAGTGATGGTACCTTTTTCGGTGGAGCTGAGACGGTCTTGCAGGCGTCGTAACTCAGCGAATACGAGCGGCGAGTAGCCACCTTCGGAGGGAATTAATCCCAGGTTGGTCGAGAGCTCGGTCAGGGCCTGGATGTGCCGGTAGATATTATCGACGAAGAACAAAATGTCGCGACCTTCTTCATCTCGGAAATACTCAGCCGCAGTGGCCGCCGCTGGCGCAACCATTGAACGGATAGCAGGAGTAGAGTCCATCTGCCCGAAGAACATAACGGTATTTTTCAGTACATCGGTATCTTTGAGCGTTTCATAGAGCTCGTTACCTTCACGAATACGCTCACCAACGCCACAGTAAATAGAGAGGCTATCTTTATTGCGAGTGACATTGTGAATCATTTCCATTGTGAGCACGGTCTTACCGACGCCAGCACCACCGACCACCCCAATTTTGCGACCCTTCACAAAGGGCGTTAAAAAGTCGATGACTTTGAGGCCTGTCTCCAGTAACTCCAATTTTTGGCTATTGCGGTAACTTTTGGTTCCGGTCGGCTCAGTGATGGGGCGACGATTGTCGCTTATGCCGGGTGCTTCATCGAGGGGCTCGCCTAGGGCATTAAAGACGCGGCCCATGGTTTTTGGCCCAACTGGCACGGAAACCTTCGTGTGGCTGCGCCTGACTTTTTGGCCGCAACGCAAGCTCTGGTTATTTGTTAAATTAATGCATACGGCGGTGCCAGCACGGAAAAAACTGACCTCAAGAAATACGTCCGGGCAGTCCTCGACGATCAGCAGTTCTTTTTCATCGGGTCGTGCATCCAAAACTTCGACTTCAACCATCAAGCCGCGCAGGGATTGAATGATACCAACTTCCTCATTGAGGTTCTGAGCTGCTTTTTTGGCTGTGTCTTTCATGCATCCGTCCTAGCGTGTTGTTTCTTTTTCTTTAAACTAACCATAACTTCACGCAAGCGGTGGTCACTCTCAGAACGCTTTGCTCGATGGAATTCGAGGCGGTAATCGCTCAGTAGTTCATTGGCACGCTTCTTAGCAACCGCCATAGCGTTGAAGCGACTGGCGGCCTGTGCCAGACTCGATTCCAAAATAGTTTGGCTCAGTGCCAAGGTCATCATAGTGAGCTCCATCTCATCGGCAATTTCGTCAAGTGATGGCTCAAAGATGGTATCGTAGGCCGACATAGTGTCTTCATCGGCATCTTCACTCATGCTGCGCATACTTGAGATAAGGTCGATACTTTTTATCTCTTGGTCACCGAGTGAGACGTACTCTTCGTAGTAGACGAGGATGCGCGCGTAGGGGGAGATGACCTCTATGACAGGGCTGACATCGATGTAGTGGTCACTTTCGGGCACCTGAAAGTAACGGATAAAGGGAATACCACGCTGGATGAGCTGCGTCGCACCGTGGGTGCCGAGCACGACAATATCAGTCGTTTTTGGATCGTAGGATTGCAGCATGGTCTCAATGAGGCGCTGGTCAATATCGCCCGACAAACCAGCTTCAGCCGAAATAATTACGAACACTGTTTTACCTGTCCCTTGGGTGAGATCACGGTTCGTGATACGGGCGTTTGGATCGACTCGGATAGAGGTATAGCGCTTCCATAACAATTGAAAGAACTGCTTAGAGAGCTCGACTTTGCCTTTCACCTTCGCTACTTGGGTGCTGGCTATGCTTTCAAAAACTCCCGTCAGATCTTCGACGGTTTGAATTTGAATCGATTCTTTTTCGATGGCACCTGGTCGTCGCATAGCTTTATTTTTCCTTCGTCTCTCGTTTGGAGTTGGGCTTGGTCTCTGGCGGAGTTTCAGGCTTAGTATCTGGCTTGGAATCTGGTTTTTCGGTTGGTGGTTGCTCGGTAGGCTTGCTTGCCACTGTGTCTGTGCTCGGTGATTCTGGTGCCGATTCAGACGGTTTTGTGGGAAGAACTTCTGCCTGGGTTGCATGTTTCTTGAATAGCATTGCCTCGACGTGGTCAAAGTCATTTTCGTCTTTCACGCCGGCAGCTTCCTTTTTTGCGGATTTTTTGAGTCCGGCTATATCGATTTCTGCTTCGCCTCCGCCAAGTAAAATAGTTTCGAGGATAAGTTGCTGCTCGACCAAGTTGTGGAGTTCCTCGGGTGGTTGCTGGAGGGCTGCATAAATTTGTTTACCAATAGTCAGGTCAATGGTAGCTTCTTTGGATAGGCTCGAACCAAAGTGCGAGAACTCCTCTGCTTCGTGATATTTGGCTAATTTCTGGAACAAAGAGCTCGATAGTTGCTTTTGGCGTTTGGTCTGAGCCTGGCCACCAACGCGTGAGACGGAGAGTCCGGCATTGACGGCAGGTCGGATACCAGACCGAAACAGGCCGAGGTCAAAGATAATCTGTCCGTCAGTAATGGACATGATACTAGTCGACAGGTAGGCAGTAATATCATCGTTCGGCGTAATGACGACGGGAAGGGCGGTGAGGGTTTTGCCATTGATGAGCAGTTTGCCAGCACGTTCTAGCAGGGAAGAGTGAGCGTAGAACATATCACCAGGGTAGGAATCACGACCTGGATCAACCTCCTGCAGAAGTGAGAGTTGACGGTACGCTTCGGCATGACTGGATAAATCGTCGTAGATAACTACAACATCTTCGCCGTTATACCAGAGGTATTCTGCCATGGCACAGGCAGCGTAGGGGGCAAGGTATGACTGCGTGAGTGAGTCAAAAATATCAGCAAGTACCACAATGGTATGTTGCATGGCACCAGATTCGCGGAGGTTTGCGAGCAATCGTTCGATGTCCACTTTACGTTTGCCAATCAGGACATACACCACGATACGTTCGGTACCTTCTTGCGATGCCGAAAGTTGACTCAAAAAGGTACTTTTTCCAGCCTTACTGTCGCCAAGGATAGCAATACGTTGGCCAAGTACTACTGGGAAGAACATATCAACGGCCGTAACACCGCTCGCTAACTGTTCATTGAGCATGCTCCGAGCCATGATGCCGGGTGCGGCGTTGAAAATACCCGAAGTGGCGGTGGTTCTGAGGGCTCCTTTATTGTCGAGGGGCGTGCCCATCGGCGAGATAACACGGCCGACAAGCTGCTTTCCGACCGGTACGCTCAGCACGTCGTTCTCGACAACTGCCAACGTACCAGGTTCCATTCTTTCGGAGTCGACATTGAAGAGTATAACGCGATCGCCATACGCTTCTCGCACGAGTCCACGCTGGCCGTCCTCAAACAGCACCTGCGAGCCAAGGCGGACGCCCTCAAGGCCTTTGACTTCCACGATAAAACTGTTTGAGGCAACGACTTCGCCAGTCAGATTATCCGACTCAACCAAGCGCTGGAAGGTACTACTATCAAACATTGCGCAGTACCTCTGGAAAACGTTGTCTGGCTTCTAATATTTGCCGTCTGAAGGACCAGTCGAATACATGGCTGCCACTGCGTATCACCATGCCGCCTAGCAGGACTGAATTAAACTGAAAGTTAATGAGCATGTCAGGCGAAATGTTTTCTCGGCACCAGGCGACGAGAGTTTTTTTGAGGCCATTCGTGGGCGGTGCTGCCAGGGTGATGGTTAGCTGAGGCGCGGAGCGCGCATACGTTTCGAGAGTTTTTATGAGATGGTCAAAGCTATTTTGGTTCAGATTATTACTGCTAGCCCACTCGCGGATTATAGTTGTGGCTGCGGGCGATATAATCGGCGCCTCGGCGGTTGTCTTGCGCCTCATTTTGACGCCAAGCCGTTTCTTGATGGCGTTATGGGAGTACCATCGAGCGTAATCTTGAATCTCCAGGATAACAGCCTTGAGATCTTGTGGGGATGAAACACTTTCCTCAAGCTTTAGCTTCATCGTTTACCTCTCGAATGAAGTCTGCTTTATGCTCTTCGAGCATAGTGGTCAGGTAGGCGCTCTGAGCACCGAGGTCAACATTATGCTGCAGGGTTTCCATTAGGAATGAAGCAACGGCATCAGCTAGCTTGTTATCCATCTGCTGGACAAGACGCTGTTTTTCTGCCTGCAAATCATCGGCAAATTTTGCTTGCAGGGCGGCTTTTTGCTCAGTAAGTTCCTTGTCGGTAGTTTGCATATCGGCTTTGGTTTCGTCTTCGAGCTTATTAACAGTTTCCTTATAATGCTCGAGTTCTTCATTCTCGGCCTCGTTGCCAAGCCTGCCAACCTGTTTCTTGATTTGGTTTGCGGTACTGTCTAGGTCATGTTGCAGATCTTTGGCGGCATGGTTCAAAACTCGGCGGAAATTTTCTTGTGCTTCTTCAAGTAGTTTTTCGCGGACCGCAGGCGGAAGGTGAGCAGTCTGGACGGATGGTTTGTGCGACTTCTCTCTATCGTGTTCTTCGGGTCGGAAATGGGCGTAGGCATGTCGCAGGGCGGTCGCTGCCAGGGCTCCTGTGAGGAAGACGTCGATAAGCAGAAAGATGAGTAAATAGGTATTCATAGCTATAATTTCGTCAACACCAAGTAGATTGCTATAACGGACACGCCCAAAATCGCTAGTACTAATACCGACATCTGCACGAGGTCACGGTACACGGCTGACTGTGACATAGGATTTCGACCGACTGAGATAATACTACTGTGAATCATTGGGTACACAATACTGACAACCACAATTAGTGTCACAATAAATATCCCCATACTTATAAGTATAGGAAGGGTGTTTACGACCCTGCCGGCTAGAGCATTGGCGATATTTTGAATAGCAGAGGGTATTAAAGTTTTGTCCGGCTGCTTATAAAAGTAGGAAACATTTACGAGTACAGGCACATTACCTATCGTAACGGTATGTTTATTGCCACTTTGATCGGTGTAGGTTTCGGTGCTACCATTTGTGCCTGATAAGTTTTCCTGGGCGATACCGATTACTTTTGCGTTTGTGGTCGCCTTCATACCAACGCCACTAATCGGCGAGGCGGTAATCTCGTCACCCTGCGATATATCACCGTTAATATTTGATACCAGTACTTGTTCAATACCGCTGGTGGCAACCTGGATCTGGTTCGTTTGCCCGTTCGTAAGGGCTAACAGGGAATTACCGGCGTCAATGACGACGCCTAAAATACCATTTGAGTTATTATTGTTCGCAGCACTGACTTGCTCGGATGAATTATTAGCTAGGCTGACGATGGAGCCGAGCGACAACTTATCACTAGTGGTATAGCCTTGCGAAATGGTCGTGAGGGCGCTACCACCAGCTGGTAGGGCAAAGCCAATGACAGCCAAGGCAAAGAGGAGTATCTTGGCATTGCGTCGGCTAACCAATCTTTTACTATTGCGAAAATTAGTATTTTTGAATAGGCCACGGGTACTCATATGTCGAGCCATTCTCCTCTTATGGTTAAGTATAGCAAAAATTTGCTGGGGAAGGCCTATATTTAAGTGCTATCATGGGTATTAGGTTAATACGTGGGGGTTTCTATGAAAAAATATGGCACAGATCAAACTGGTTTTACCCTACTCGAACTATTGATTGTAATCGTAAGCATCATTATCTTGGTGGGTGCAATCTCTCTCCTGCATAGCTGAGAAGCCTAGTTGCGCTGCGAATGGCGCGGTATAACAGATGAAGAGGTGAGATATGGTTATTGACTTTTCTTCTATTTATAGTTAAAATATGCAAGTTCAGTGTGTCTAACGGGCAGCTTCCGCCGTCGAGTCGTTTTTTGCAAACTTCTCCAGCGTTCGAGGCTACTACGACCACTTGTTCATTAACACGTCAGACTGCAAATTTTCGTGTGTTTTTATAAGTGCACGAAGACATAGAGAAATTTTTGACACAAGACACCATTTTCTAGTGTCACGATTAGTTTAGTGAGCTTTAGTGCGCTCGCTGGCCTAGTCGTGACACTAGGTTTCGACCTATAGGGTAACCCCCTGCAAGGCTTCCATAGCTTGCTGTGCCACGGCTGCTGTAGTCCACCGTTCGGTTCGTCCTACAGAAGGGTCTGGATCATGTTCATGTTCCCTCACAGGAACGCCACCTCCGGTGGCGGCACCAAGGAAGGAAATCGGCTTCGCCGGTTCTCCGTCATCGCCGCTACGGTTCTCGCCGCAGCAAGCGCCGGCATGTCCGCATCTTCGGCGATGGCGACCAGTACGCCTGACTACGTCGTCGCGGTGTGGCAGCAGCCGGTTAGTAGTGCGTGGCCGCAGAGCCTCGTCACTTCCGTCACGCTGAACACCAAGTCGCTTCAGGCAGGCCTCAACAAGCTCGACCTGAGCACGTTGCCGTGCGGGACGACCTTCCAGGCCGACCTGTACAACAACAACGAGACCACAACCGCACTGCTGGCCAGCAAGGCCCTCAGCGGCCCGGGCACCTCTGCCGAGTCGTGGCCTGGCGGTCAGTACAAGAGCGACTACAGCAAGACATGGACGACCGCGGCCTGCGCCCCGGACACGTCGTCGCAGAAGATCACCTTCTGCCACGCGACTGGCTCGGACAGCAACCCGTACGTGAAGCTCACGACGGACGTCGGAGCCTTCTACAAGGCGGGGCACATCGACCACACGGGTGACATCTACCCGGCCGGCTCGTTCACCAAGGGTGGACACGACTTCTCGTGGAAGGCGCAGGGTGACCAGTCACTCCTGCAGTACGCCGACTGCGTGAAGCCGCCTACGCCGCCGACGCCGACCCACGTCACCGTGAGTGCTACGTCCGCTGAGGTCTGCGGACCGAACAACGACACGGTGACCTCCTCCGAGGCACCGGCCGGCGTGACCAAGTCGGACACCGGCTGGGTCAACGGCGAGCGCACCATCTCGTACGTGAGCAACGACGTGAGCAAGGTCGTCATCGACGGCCAGTCCACGTTCAAGTTCACGGACGCGAACGTGGCGTGCGTTGTTCCCACCGGGACCGTCAAGGTCACGCTCACCTGCGCCGCCCCGGACAAGCCCGGAACGGCGAGCTTCGCCTGGACCGCCACCGGTGACGTGGCCGGTAGTATCACGGTCGAACCCCAGACGAGCCTGAATAGCGTCGGCGACCCAGCCGGCCTGTTCGGCACGACGCTCACCGGGCTGACTGTCGGCTCTGTCGTTACTGCCGACCTTCTGGTCGACAACGGTGGATCGGGCTTCACTTCCGTCGCCTCGGACAGTGCCACAGTCGTGGCCTGCCCGGTCGTCACCCCGACGCCGACGCCGACCACCCCGGTCGTCACCCCGACGCCGACGCCGACCACCCCGGTCGTCACCCCGAAGACGCCGGTACTGCTGACGACCGACTAATGCCACCTGAGGTGAGCGAGGATCGTGGCCCTGTGCCTCGAACACCAGTTCACCTTCGGTGACACTGTCGGATGGCCTGCAGGGGTGAGCGCTACGCTTGCACGATGGTTCTCTCGTGGAACACTCGTGCAAGTCGTCTGCGCTCACCCCTCTGGCCCCCGGCTGGAAATCTATGTCAAGTTTGTTCCGCCCTCCCGGCGTAACAAAAGCAGTCTGACGTATTTTTCCATTTCGTAATCGAAAGGGAAGCACACGACAATGTATCAGATGAAACAAAGAAGCGCACCGTATGTGCGTTATTTTTATGTTTTTTTACCATCTGATTTTATAACAAAGCGTGACTTGAAACACGATAGGTATATGGGAAATTGCCATGGAATCTGCATGCCATTTTTGTATTCAATGTGGTATTGTAATCATAAGTAGTATAAGCAAGCGGGGCATGCAAAATGGAAGAAGAATCAAAGTCATCTACGACCGATGGAATTATCACAAGTAATCGTGCCAAGCGGCCTTTTCTGCCCCATATGAGGTTTAAATATGTGCTGACTATACTTTTGGCAGGTCTCATTATCGCAGGGGTATGGTGGCTTTTTAGTAGTGGTCGCCTTGTGTATGTTAGCTCGAAGTCATCTGCTGTTGCGTGTGGCCCGGATATTGTTACTAAATATAATGCAGCAATGTTCTATCGACCAAGAAATGGTTCAAATACCGCAAGCTTAGACGAGACAGGGCTAAAGAATCTAGCCTCTGAAATTAAGAGCAAAGCAAAATATGCCACCGACCCAACTTGTCAGACTATATTGTTCTGGACGGCCGTACATGACAACAATTATAAAGCCGCTAATGAAGCCTACAAGGCCGTAAAGAGCCTACACGATAAGGGTGAGTTTGCTGATTCTAATCTGCGTAGCAATGACTCACTATTCACCTATCAGGGCTATCTCAACAGCTTACCAGGTTCTGGGGTTACGCATGCGGGGGAAAATATAGGTGGGTAGGCTGCGGACTATTTCTTCTCGTTCGGCTATACGAACCCTTGGTTTAGCAACGGTAACTGCATTATTTCTTGCTGTAGCGGTACAGTTCTTACCGGTTGTTCCGCAGGCTACTCATGTGTCCGCACTTATCGGTAGCGGAGGCAACCCTGGGGGCACTAACCCTGGTCCAGGTTATGCGTGGACATCAAAAGGCTGGGGGTGGTATAACTACTCGGTAAATGGTAACCCTTCTCCTGTATGGTTCAAGGATGGTACTAGTTGGTCGAGCGTAAGTAATGCATGTAGAAGCGCAGGCGCCGATAGGGTCATAGCGTTTATTATTCTTACTCAATCTGGCACAAATGCGGGGACTGGCGCGGTGTATCAATATAAAACGTATTATAATGGTTTACCGGTCTATAATGGCAACGCGGGTGGTGGTTGGCTGCCAAACTCAACTGCCCAAGCATTGTATAACTCGACCAGCGATAATAAAACGGGCTGGACATGGGGGAGTAATGTTGCCTGGTTCTGCTATTCAGACAATCCATCGCCCTTGGCTTCCTTTGATGGCGCTAACTGTTCGACCGCTTGGGGTTGGGTGTTTGACCCAAGCAACTCGGGCTTATCGGTACGTGCCGACCTTCAGGTAGACGGGAATACTAAGATATGGGCAAACACCAGCACATACAGAGGTGATGTCAACGCCGCGTATGGCATTGGTGGTGTCCATGGTTTTAGCTACGACATATCGGGTTGGGTTAATGATGGTAGTGCACATACGATCAGTGTCTTTACGTATGACATAGATAGTTCCGGCAATATTACGAGGGGGCCTATCCTCATAGGCAGCAGGGTAGTTGGACCGTGCGATCCTGCGCCACAAACCTATTTCGATGCAGCTAGTTGTTCGACGGCGTCGGGTTGGGCGTTCGATCGAAGTAATACAGGCGTGTCGATACCAGCCCACCTTCAAGTAGACGGGAATACTAAGATATGGGGAACCGCAAATACCTCAAGACCTGATGTCAATGCAGCGTTTGGTATAGGTGGTAACCATGGTTTTAGCCTTGATATATCGAGCTTTGTATCAGACGGTGCGGTGCATACGATAAGTGTCTATACGTATAATATTAATAGCGCCGGTACAGTAACAGGAGGGCCTATCCTCATAGGCAGCAAGACGGTTGGACCGTGTTATAGCTATACACTTACTCCTTCTGTATCTTCTCCGGCGGGGGCATATATTGAGGCGGGTGATGCACTCAATTTCCAGTACCAGGTTAAAAATTCCGGTCCTACTGCAAGTCTGGTCGTAGCGGATGCCATCAAGCAGTATGTGGTTCCGGTAGGGCAGAGCTTGAACACCTACACAATGCAGGATAATATTACAGCCAATTGCCCAAATGCCTTTAGTACGACATTATGTGCAACGAGCTGGCAATTGCCGCCTCGTTCATTTGGAGTCGGTACTACATCTGTAGATGCAACAGGTTCATCACCACCGTACACGCCAACGAGTACTGCAGGATTACCGATTGGGACAAGCATTTGTCAAATTTTGGCGCTTGACCCCGCGAGCCAGGATCCGTATGGCAATATCGTACATGGTCGCTGGTCTGCACCTTTCTGTGTGCGGATTGTGGCCAAGCCATACTTTACCGTTACGGGCGGCGACATTTCCTCGGATGGGAATATTACTTCTTGGAATGCCGATAATACTGGTGGGGCAGGTTATGCGGGCGCAGGCAGCCAGCTGGCTGCGCTTGCGACGGGCAACATTACAAGCTTTGTGACTGGTACTGGCATGAGTGGCAACCCCTCTAGCCTCGCTTTTGCTAATACTACCGCAGCTGGTACGAAGTATGGCGGTGGCTACACGGAAACGATGCCGACGCCCGTTATCTCGACTGCCGGAGCTACGGTACTGACCACGAGCACACCCTCTTTGTCATCTCTAAACGGTGTTTATACGCGCTCGGGAGATCTTACGCTCTGGGATCCCACACCTGCCGGCAAGAGCGTTACTATTGTGATGACCTCAGGGAATCTATACATTAGCAACAACATCTCTTATTCCTACGGAAGTCTGGCGCAGATACCACGGCTGACGGTCATTGTCCAGAACGGCAATATCTACGTCAATAACAATGTTAGCGAAATTCACGGTGTGTTTTATGTTGGTGGAGCTGGGCAGGGTAACTTCTATAGCTGTGCCACGGGAATTGGGGCACCAAGTACTGATTACGACACCTGTAACCATCAATTAACTGTTTATGGCGCGGTGACCGCTAATAAGCTGGTACTCAGTCGTAGCTACGGATCCGTCCATGCGACAACTGGTACCCCGGCAGCAGCGGCCGAGAACTTCTTTTACAGCCCCGAAGTTTGGCTTGCGCCCGCTACCTCTACAAGTGGCGGTACTGACACTGTGTATAACTCGTACGTTAGTTTGCCGCCGATACTGTAGGTCTATGATGATTCAATACCCATATCGCCGGAAAAAAGAAAATACCCTTGCGGTGATGTATAACGCTCATGCTATAATCGAGACAATATGAGTATATTGAGTGGGGTATCATCGTTCTTCGGTCTCGACATTGGTACTACCGGTATTCGTGTTGTTGAGCTCCGTGGTTCTGGGCCAACTCGAAGTCTCGTCAAGTACGCCTACGTGCCCGTGGAGGTTAAATTAGCTCAAAGCGATAGTCGGGCGGATCAGCAGAAACTTGCCCAGATTCTCTCTAACCTTGTCAACGAAGCCAAGTTATCAACCAAAAATGTTGCAGTCGGGCTACCAAGTAGCCGGGTATTCACGACGGTTGTCGATTTTGATCGTATTCCTCAGAACGAACTTGGTAAGGCACTCCTGTATCAAGCAGACTCACTTATCCCAACCCCACCGGCCGAGAGTAAGATAGACTGGGCTGTTATCGGCGACTCACCGAAGGACAAAACGAAACTTGAGGTACTCCTCAGTAGTGTCGCAAATAGCTTCGTGGAATCTCGTCTCGATATGATTGAATCAATCGGTCTGAATGTCGTTGCCTTTGAGCCCGATAGCCTTGCGCTTGCGCGGGCCCTTGTGCCAGCAGGGACGGTAGCACCACAGCTCCTGATAGATATTGGTCAGCTCAGCAGCGACATTGTTATTACGATGCAAGAGGCACCTCATCTGACGCGTTCTATCCCGACTGGCGCAGAAGCCGTTGTTCGTTCCGCCATGCAGAATCTGAATATAGACGAGAAGCAGGCTCGACAGTTTGTTTACAAGTTTGGTGTCAGTAAGGATAAGCTCGAGGGACAGGTCTTCCAGGCTATTATAGGCACCGTTGATTTGCTTGTGAGTGAAATAGACAAGACAATTAAGTTCTTCCAGACTCGTTACCCAGATCAGCCCATTGAGCGCATGATTGTCACGGGGGGCGCCTCGACTATACCAGAATTTCCGCTATATCTTGCGAATAAATTTGGTGTGAATGTTGAGATTGGGAACGCCTGGCGAAATGTTGCGTTTGCCTCGGATCGTCAAAACGAGCTGCTTGCGGTATCTAACCAATTTGGTGTCGCCGTTGGTTTGGCGGAGAGGGATGAGTAATGGTTCAGTTTAACCTCTTGCCGAATATTAAGCTTGAGTATGTCAAAGCACGACGCACAAAGTACTTGGTCACGTTCATATCGATTGTAGTAGGTGGGGTAGCTATACTGGTGTTTGCTGTGTCTCTATTTGTGGTTGACGTGGCGCAAAAGAAAAGCTTAAGTGATCTGAATACAGATATTGGAAAGTACAGCAAACAGTTGCGGGGTACGAAGGATCTCAGCGAAATATTGACCGTACAAAACCAGCTCAACACACTTACCGCCCTTCACGACGGGAAACCAGCAGCAAGTCGGTTATTTGACTATATCACCCAGTTGACACCTGCACAGGCAAGCCTCAATAAATTAACAGTTGATTTTACGGGAAATACGATGTCAATTGGTGGGACGGCCCCTTCACTAGATACCGTGAGCTTATACACCGACACCCTTAAAGCAACTCACTACACGACCGACAAAAACACCAATCAAACGGCTGCCTTTAGTAATGTCGTTTTGACCAACTTCGCGCGAGATGATAAGGGCGCAACTTTTACGATTACCCTCAGCTTTGACCCAGTAATCTTCCAGGGCACAAGTGCTGTAACGCTTATCGTACCAAGTACGGCATCTGCCGATCAAACAAATGTATTTCAGGCGGGGAAGTAGCCATGGCAAATAATCCTTCATCAAAACGAATTCTTATAGACAAGGCGAATACCGCAGTTGTGGTAGTCGTGAGCGTGGCTGCGTTCTTAGCGGTTTTTTCGCTTGTCGCCACAAAGACACTTATCAGCCAGGCTGCATATCAAAACCGTGTTATTAGTGGCAAGCGTGTCGCCGTGAATCAACTCAAGTCAGATTTAAGCGCTATCCAGCAGCTTAAGAAGTCATATGACGCGTTCAACTCTACGACACAGAACGCCATTGGCGGAAATCCAAATGGTACCGGCCAACAGGATGGGAATAATAGCAAGATAGTCCTTGACGCTCTGCCGAGTACCTATGACTTCCCAGCTCTGACCACGAGCCTTGAGTCACTCCTGTCTACGCAAAATGTCAAAATTAATACCATTTCTGGCACTGATGATGAGGTAGCGCAGTCCACAAACCAATCCAGCGCTAGTCCGTCACCCATTGCCATTCCATTTCAACTATCTGTGACCTCAAATTATGACAGCATCAAGAACGTCGTTAGCACTTTTGAGCGCTCCATTCGCCCCATCCAACTCACCACACTTGATTTGTCTGGCGACCAAAAAAACTTGAATTTGTCTATCAATGCCGAAACATATTACCAGCCCGCAAAGGCACTCACCATTAATACGAAGGTCGTGCAATGAAGCAAAAAGACGTAACCCTTATTGTCATCATCGCATTTTTGAGCGCTATCGTATCATTTATATTGTCAGGTAAAATATTTGTGACCCCTGCGAATAGGCAGCAGCCAGTTGAGGTTGTCGATAACATTTCAACGCAATTCAAACTGCCGGATTCTCGCTACTTTAATGCGAATAGCATCAATCCAACAGTTACTTCTCAACTTGGCACCGATACCAACCAAAACCCATTTAATAATACGACAAAGTAAGGGCTGCTGTGAGTGTACTATCAGCAACTGCCCAAACGCAGGTCGAGGATAAGCTTGTTGAAGACAAGATATTGACTCGTGCTGATTTGTCAGAGCTAAAAAAGCAGTCTAAAGACACGGCCACACCACTTTTTGGCCTTTTAGTCACGAGTGGAAAGGTCACAAACGAGCAGCTAACGAAAACAGTCGCGCAGGTGTCGAAGATACCGTATGTCAATCTGCTAGAGGCGAAAATTGACAATAAGGTGCTCGAACTTTTGCCCCAGGATGTTGCGGAACGATACATGGCGGTACCGCTCGGCGAAATGCAGCATCGTTTAGTGGTGGCTATGCTTGATGCAGATAATGTGCAGGCCGTTGACTTTCTTAGTAACCGCATAGGACGTCCGCTGAAGGTCTATGCGGCTAGCGAAGAGGGTATTCGTCAGATACTGCACCAGTATGAGGCAAAAATATCCGACAATCTTGTGAGTGCGATTGGTGAAATTGGCGATAACATCAAGATTGATACGACCGACCAGCAAGAGAAGGCAGCCCAAAAGGCGGCCGAAAGAGACAGTATTAAGACAATTGTGCAGGATTCACCAATTAGCAAGGCGCTCTCGACAATTTTGGAATATGCTGCGAAGAATCGAGCTAGTGATGTACACATTGAGCCAATGAAGGATAGTCTGAAAATCCGCTGCCGTATTGACGGTATTTTGCGCGAGATTATGATGCTACCGAAAAGCACTGAGCCTCCACTCGTATCACGTATAAAAATTTTATCCAATCTAAAGATTGACGAGCATCGAATTCCGCAGGACGGTGAATTTACGATTAATGTTGCCGGGAAAGATATCGACCTTCGTATTGCCATAAGTCCGGTCGTATGGGGTGAGCAAGTCGTCATTCGTTTACTGGATAAGACGGGCACGAGCTTTAAGCTTGAGGATATGGGCTACACGGGTCGGAGCTTGCGAACAATTCGTGACGGACTTAAACGTACCAATGGCATGATTCTGACTTCGGGACCAACTGGCTCTGGAAAATCAACCAGCCTGTACGCACTCCTTCAGGAGGTTAAAACCGATGCAGTAAATATTGTGACGCTTGAAGACCCAGTGGAATACAAAATGGAAGGCGTGAATCAGATACAGGTAAATGCCGATATCGGCCTGACATTCGCAAGTGGACTTCGCTCTATCTTGCGTCAAGACCCGGACATAGTGATGGTAGGGGAGATTCGTGATAGGGAGACGGCGGAGCTAGCAGTGCAGGCGAGCTTAACGGGACACCTTGTGTTTAGCACCTTGCACACTAATAGCGCAGCTGGAATCTTACCCCGCTTACTTGATATGGGTGTTGAGCCGTTCCTGATTGCCAGCACGGTACATGTCGTCATTGGCCAGAGATTGGCGCGCCGTATTGGCAAGCAAACTGAGCAGTATCAGTCAGATGCCGTCGAAACAGCCGCTATAAAGGAGGCACTTGGCAGTTTGCTCCCGAAAGACGCCGAGCATATGAAAGAAGTCGCCAGTGATCTCGGTTACGAGAGCTTGCCTTTGGCTAGTGATACCGCTTATACTTTAACTAGGGGCAAGGAGAGTCCTGAAACCCCCGGAGGTTATAAGGGGCGAATGGGCTTGTACGAGGTTTTCAACGTGAGCGAGCAGATCCAGCAACTCATCTTAAATCGGTCAACAAGCTCGGAGATTCAGCGCCAAGCAGAGCAAGAGGGCATGATAAGCATGCGACAAGATGGCTACATGAAAGCGCTCGCTGGCTATACAACTGTACAAGAAGTTAATCGTGTCGCTTCGGCAAACAGCGCATAACAAGAAAGAGGCAAAAGGTGGCAACGCAAGGACAGCCAAGAATTGAAATACTTCTAGAAGAAGTCGTTAAGCGTAAAGCTTCAGACTTGCATCTTCAGGTTGGCTTGCCGCCTATGCTTCGAGTCGATGGTGCGCTCGTGGCTGTTCCGGCAGCAGATGTTTTAACTGAAGAAACAGTCGAGACGCTTATATTTGCAATTTTGGACGAAGATCAAAAGCAGATTCTACTCAAAGATAAAGAATTCGACTTTAGTTTTGCATTCGGTGACCTCGGGCGATTCCGTGTCAATGCCTTTCATGAACGGGGCAACCTAGCGGCCGCCCTGCGGCTTATCCCTAATGAAATGCTCAGCATCGAACAACTGGGCCTCCCTGCAGTAGTTGGTAAGTTTGCTGAATATCCTCGCGGGCTAGTTCTCGTGACAGGACCAACGGGCTCCGGAAAGTCAACGAGTCTTGCTGCGCTCATCCATAAAATCAACATGGAGCAGCCAAAGCATATTATTACCATCGAAGACCCGATTGAGTACACGCATAAGAGTAAAAAATCAGTCATTGTACAGCGCGAAGTACATTATGACACCTACTCGTTCAGCGCAGCACTGCGTAGCTCACTTCGTGAAGACCCAGACGTAGTGCTCATCGGTGAGATGCGCGACCTCGAAACCATTGCGAGCGCCATTACCATTGCAGAAACTGGTCACTTGGTGTTTGCGACACTGCACACCAACAACGCTGCGCAGAGCATCGACCGTATGGTCGACGTATTTCCACCTCACCAGCAGCCTCAAATACGTGCTCAGCTGTCGAATATCTTGATGGCTATCTGTAGCCAACGGCTGATACCGGCTATCGGTGGCGGTCGTATCGCGGCAGCAGAAATTTTGGTTGCGACACCAGCCGTTCGGAACATCATTCGAGAAGGCAAAACTCACCAGCTTGACGCTGTTATCCAGACAGGTGCAGAGTTTGGTATGCAGAGTATGGATAAGCAGCTGGTACAACTTATTCACGCCGGAACGATTAGCTACGACGAAGCACGAAACTTCGCAGTTGATATTGATGAACTTGATCGTCTCATGAGGGATTAACGCCATGCTTACATATACCTATACCGCTCGCAATCCCCAAACAGGTAAGATTGTGAAATCAATGGTGGAGGCAGAGAGTGAAGCCGCCGCCGCCAGATTAATTAGTAATGAGAACCTCGTGGCCACGGATATTAGACTCCAATCCGAAAGACTGAGCATACTTGGAGGTAAGAGCAAGGTGAAGGCCAAGGACCGAGTCTTGTTTAGTCGACAGCTCAGTACGCTTATAAATGCCGGGCTACCCCTCTTGCAGGCGTTGCGTAGTGTTAACCAGCAGGCCACCAGTAAGCCGCTGAAGATTGTCCTGAGTAAGATAATTGGAGATATTGAAGCGGGAAGTACACTCGCGACGGCAATGGGTCGTCATCCGAAGGTTTTTAACCAAGTCTATCTGAGCTTAATAGCAGCCGGAGAGTCATCCGGTACACTTGATGCGGCACTGGATCGTCTGGCCGTTCAGCAGGAGAAAGAAGCCGACCTCAATAGCAAAATTCGCGGTGCCATGATTTATCCTATGGTTGTGCTGCTCGTTATGACGGCTGTCGTAGGTTTTATGGTGGTCAAAGTACTTCCACAGGTCAAGAATATATATGATGGCCTACAGAATGCTAGCCTACCACTCATCACTCGCATAATGTTATCTATCTCCGATTTCACCATTCACTTCTGGTGGGTTGTACTGCTGGCTGTGGCGGTCCTGGCATTCTTTACGACTCGATGGGCTCGAACTGGGCCAGGCAAAGAGGTAATTGATACTCTTAAGATGAAGGCATGGCCAATTGGCCCATTATTCATGAAAGTATATATGGCAAGGTTTGCTCGAACAGGTACGACGTTGGTAGCGAGTGGAGTCCCCTTATTGCAGATGCTGAGTATTACCGGGCAAGCTGTTAATAATATTCATATCCAGCGCGCTATATCGAAGGCAGCCGAAAAGGTTAAGGGCGGAAAAAGCCTAGCCGACAGTATCGAGCACGACCCGCATTTTTTACCACTTGTACCTAATATGGTGCGAATCGGTGAACAATCAGGCGCCATTGAGCAGATGATGTCAAAGCTCGCCGATTACTACGAGAAAGAGGTTGATACGGAAGTCGATAACATCTCCTCGATTATTGAACCTGTTATGATGGTGCTGCTCGGTATTGTTGCGTTCATTATTGTCGCGGCCGTGCTGCTGCCAATATATGGTCTCGCAGGGCAGTCAGGCTTTGGGGGTTAGCCTATGGTGCATATCTGTGGGGAAAGCACAGAATTTCCACGGTAGTATAAAAATAAGTTGCGTTTAGGGCAGAATATTTGTATATTCAAGCCATAAGCGTTAATAAGCAAAGGGGCACTTGCGTATGTACAAGAAACTTCAGCAACGTAAACAAGGGGGCTTCACTATCATCGAAGTATTGATAGTGCTCGCAATCGCCGGCTTGATCATGGTCGTCGTATTTTTGGCTGTACCGAACCTGCAGCGTAGCCAACGGAACAACGCCCGTAAGTCAGATGCTAATAACATGCTTCAGAACCTTAGCGAGTACATCGGTAACGCAAATGGTTCATTACCATCCTCATGTACAAGCCTATCGGCCTGTTCGTGGATTACGTATAAGCCCGCACAACTAACGACTGTTACCTATGGTACGACAGTCCCAGCTACCCCGGATAAAGCTACGGCTTATCTTATATCCGGCGTTGTCTGTAATGGCGTTACGCCAACGACAACTGGCGCAACAAGTCGCGACTACGTGATTTGGTATGGTATCGAAGGTAGTACTGGTACCGTTTGTACGCAAGGCTCCTAGCCTAAAACTGTACTGATACATAAAAACAGGGCCTTCTGGCTCTGTTTTTATGTGATACTATAGCGGTAATGGATATTTTAGCAGTCGGCACTCTCGGATTGGTACTGGGTAGTTTTGTAAATGCCTTAGTTTGGCGTTTGCATGAGCAGAGCAAACGTCACAAAAAGGCATCGAAGGTGCCAGGCAAGGACTTATCAATTCTTCATGGGCGAAGTATGTGCCCTGATTGCCACCACACGCTTGCTGCACAGGACCTGGTGCCCGTGTTTAGCTGGTTGTCGCTACGAGGGCGCTGTCGCTACTGTAAGAAGCCTATATCAGTCCAATATCCTCTTGTTGAATTGCTTACGGCGCTGCTCTTTGTGGTCGCATACATCTCTTGGCCTTTTGGACTTAATGTACAAGGCATATTTCAGCTGGGATTTCTTGGGCTTTATATTGTATTTTTTATGGCCCTTGCAGTGTATGACGTGCGATGGTTCTTATTGCCAGACCGCCTCGTGTTTCCTCTTATTGGAATGAGTGCTATCCAGTCGATAAGTATGGCACTATGGCACGGTGACATTGTACGCTTGTGGGCGCCTCTTGCTGGTGCCGCG
The DNA here is from genome assembly GCA_027450065.1 of Candidatus Saccharimonadota bacterium. GTDB lineage: Bacteria > Patescibacteriota > Saccharimonadia > Saccharimonadales > UBA4665 > JAGXIT01. The sequence goes on from DAIDKK010000001.1 coordinate 23,433, forward strand.
GTAATATATGGTCTATTTTGGGGACTGTATCAGGTATCAAATGGGGAGTGGATTGGCGGAGGGGATGTAAAACTGGCCATTGCACTGGGCTTAATTGCCGGCTCCCCCATCAATGCACTTTTGGTCATATTTTTTGCATCTCTGTTTGGAACTATTGTCAGTGCACCCTTGCTGCTACGAGGTAAATCAGGCCTTGCTCAACATATTCCTTTCGGGCCATATCTTTTGGCTGCTTGCTTTATCGTTGTGCTGTACGCCGATAAATTTATTTTGTGGTATCAGCACAGTTTGCTGTAGTTAAACCTAGTATCGCTTATGCTATACTGAAATCATATGAAAAGGGGTGGCCTCGCGGATTCAGCACAGGGGTTTACGATTGTTGAAACACTTATCGTACTTGCCGTCACGAGTATGCTCTTTGTTTCGGTTGCCCTGCTAATTAATGGGCGCCAAAACAGAACTGATTTCTTAGTGGGTGTACGCAGTTTACAGCAGCAGTTCCAGCAAATCATTAATGAGACGATTAGTGGGTATTATCCGAACAACGGTAATTTTAGCTGTAGCGTTGCCGGACCACCACTATCGATTATCTCTGGATCAACTGCACAGGGCAAGAACCAAGATTGTATCTTTGCGGGCAAGGCCATTGTCGTGGGAGGAGCAGCTCATCTCAATAATTACAGTGCCTATCCGCTTGCGGGCAGGCGGGCAATCAATGGGGCAGACGTAAAAACACCACAAGAGGCTCGTGTTACTGCGATTGCCCAAAGCACTGCCAACCCCCAGGCGCCGGTTGTCGGTTTGGTGAAATTGCCGAATAATCTTGTGTATAGTAAGGCCCGGCTCGCAAATTCCCCATCCTGGACAACAGGGACCTTTGCAGTGGCATTTTTGAGTAGCTTTGGGAATTTCCAGGGCACGATAAATACAACTGGGTCACAGCAGCTAAATCTGGCCTCTTATTCGAGCTGGAGTTCTAGTATGTCTGATGCCGATAATATTAATACCGAGGCAAACAGGGGAGCACTACAATACCCAATCGCTTCGTCGGGCGTTGAGTACTGTTTCAATAGTGGCGGGACAGCGCAGTCTGTCATAATCGCTATTAGTGCCGGCTTGGCAGTGACGACAAATGTAAAAACGGGGCTCAATTGTCCATGATAGGTTTTATGAAACTACTGGCAAGAAATACGAATCGTTCTCATCGTGAGCGTGGAGACACTATTATCGAGGTACTGATAGCGATAGGTATCGTGAGCCTTGTACTGACCTCTGCGTATGCACTTACAAACCGAAATATACAGATTAGCCAAGAAGTTCAAGAGCAGGCCTATGCGCAGAAGTTGGTAGAGCGTCAGGTAGAGCTGTTGCGTGCAGTTCCTATAAAACCTACGATGGACGGCTGCTTTAATACGAGTGGGTTGCCCGTAAGTGGTCCAGCATGTCAGGTTACTAATGGCGGAGCTAGCTATACGCTCTTGGTGCATCCACTTGCTTCGGCTAGCCAATATAGCGTGCAAGCAATATGGCAGACTCTTGATGGCAAGACTGCAAACGTAACAGTGTACTATCAGGTGGCGTCATGACTCATAGGAATACTCCAACCAAAGAATCAGGTTTTACTATCGTGGAGTTGATGATAGCTACGCTTGTCTTTTCGGTTATCCTCACTGTTATCACTGTTGGCGTCATGTCATTTACGAATCGATACTACAAGGGTGCAAATGTCTCAACGACCCAAAATGCCACCCAAAGCATGCTGGACACCATTACTCAGGCTATCCAGTTTGGATCTGCAATTGTGCAACCCACTTCTGCGACTACTAATTACTTTTGTGCGGGTGGCTATGCATTTACGTACGATAAGGGCGTCTTATACACTGGTTCGCAAACGGGATTCTACATGGCACCTATGGGTAGTACCTGCGCGCCAACTACCACAGGCGGAAAGCAATTACTTGGTACGAATATGCGCATAACGAACCTTTCGGTTGTCAATATTGATGCCAGCGAGCATCTCTACAGTGTATCTATGACGGTCGCATTTGGGGCAAATGATTTGCTCTGTTCTCCAGCACAGGGTAACTGCTATGGCAGTGCGGGCATGACGACTTTTTGGCCTGTCGCAGATGTACGATGCAAAACAACAACTGGTTCGCAGTTCTGTGCCGTGAGTACGCTCACAACAACGGTTGAACAAAGGATAGGCAGCTAATAAAGTGTCGTGTACAATGAGAATAAGCATGAAAGCTATTCAGAATAAAGATCAACGTGGGCTTGTTTCTTTTATGATTACATTAATCATGATGCTGGTCATATCCTTGATTGTTATAGGTTTTACGCAAGTTACCAATAGAAATCGACGCGAACAGCTTGATAGGCAACTAAGCATGGAGGCCTTTTATGCCGCGGAATCCGGTGTAAACGCTGCGGCAAGTATCGCAAAGGCAAGCCTTTTAACCCCCCAGGGTGTTGCTGCACAGACAACGTGCAGCGGTTCAAAATATCCAGCGACCCCACTCAGCATTAATCCTTCGGTGGGTTATACCTGCGTGTTGGTTACGCCGAATGTCCCTAGTATCGTTACGAATGCAAATCCCCTCACGTCATCGATATTTCCATTAGTACCGGTTGATAGTGCCGGGAATGCGGTTACCCCAACGCAGCTGACTTTTAGCTGGAGTACGGCACAGGGAACGTCGGCTACGAGTAGCGGCTGTCAGACGTATGGGCAATTTCCGAAGAATGACGCAAGCTATACGTGCCCGTTTGGTCTGCTGCGTGTTGATCTCATGCTAGGTAGCGGTGGCGGGGGTGGGGGGTCTGCTGCTGTATTTGCGGCACGGACCGTAACGCTCTACATGCAACCACTGGCATCAGGAGGCTCTGTGCAAACCATCAATAACTTTAGTGCACCCAAGGGGCTTATCGTTGGCTCCCAGTATAACTCAACTACTAAAACATATACTGCAACGGTTAATCTTGCTCCTGCTGCCCAGTCAAACCAATATTATATGCGTATCACCACATTCTACCGTGATTCGCCGAGGATAGTGATAGCTGGAACAAATGCTGCCGGGGCTATCAATTTTGCTGATGCCCAGGCCATCATTGATGTAACTGGTAAAGCACAGGACGTTTTACGACGAGTGCAGGTTACGCTACCCCTTAACCAGTACACTAGCATCACGCCGGAAGGCGCAGTCCAATCTGTCGCAGGTGTCTGCAAACAGTTCTCGACATACAGTGGTTACTATCAATCAAATTGCCCGTAGTTTGAGGTAAGTACTCAGATAAGCCCCACTGCTACATATGATGAAATTTCTCATGTACAGCGCGGAGATGCGGATCAGTCACATGTGTATAAATTTGTGTCGTCGAAATATTACTATGCCCAAGCATGGCCTGAACGGAGCGTAAATCGGCGCCATTCATCAAGAGGTTGGTTGCAAAACTATGCCGCATGGTATGAGGGCTAACGTGCTTCGTGATACCAGCGAGCAGGGCATAGTGTGCGACAAGTCTTTGTACGCTCCGAGCAGTGAGCCGGTGGTAATTGCCAGTCCGGTCTACAGTCTTGCGCCCACCATACCGAATGAAAAGTGGTTTAGTGGTGTCGGTACGCTTATCAAGATAGTCCTGTATCCACTTTGCTGCCTCAGTACTTATAAATACCGGCCGATCTTTTTGCCCTTTGCCCCTTACCGTGAATTCACGTCGTTTGAGGTTAATATGATCCCGGTCGAGTCCAACCAGCTCAGAGACACGTAGGCCCGAGCTGAATAGCAACTCGAGTATGGCTCGATCACGTAGCCCTGCGAGTGTATTGGGGTCTGGTTGTGCGAAAAGCCTCGCCAACTCATCTTCATTTAGAAACGTAACCTGCGGTCTGCGCGTGCGTGATAACTCTATCGTATCGGGCGCCAGGCAGGGGATATTGCGCTTATGGCAAAATTTCAAGAAACTGCGTAGTGCGATAAGGTGGTAATTGAGTGTTGATTTTTGAAGCTCATCGTTCATATTGGTACCAAGGCGATTCAGCCAAAGGCGCCATTTACGTACAAGCTCTTGATTAATGTCCTCAACATTGATGTCGCCACCGTAGTCACTCAGGCGAGTGAGGTAGTGATCGTAATTTGCAATGGTTTTTTGTGATCTATTTTGTTCGATCTCTAGATACTCCAAGAAATCCGTTTTAGCTTTCGTAAATAACATATGCATGTATTGTAGCATCATATTGTGCGACGTTGGCTTTTTGTTCTGTATCTGTTACAATGGCCACAAAAGAAAGGAATACTATATATGGAAAGAACATTAGTCGTGTTTAAGCCGGATGCTGTCATGCGCGGTATTGTGGGAGAGGTACTCACACGCTTTGAGCGTGCTGGCTTTAAGATTGTGGGGATGAAAATGTTGCAGCCTGATTACGACCACTTCTTTCAGCACTATGAGGGGATTGGCACGCTCAAAACACGTAAAGGTTCAGAAATATTTGAAGCCCAACTTGCCACTATGCAAATGAGCCCTGTTATCGCTATGGTTCTGCAGGGTGTCGAGGCTGTTGAGTTTGTGCGCAAGATGGTAGGCGATACCCAGCCAAAATCTGCAATGCCGGGCACCATCCGAGGCGATTATGCACATGTTAATTATGCACAATCTGCCGAAGCTGGATTGGGCGTACCAAATATTGTGCACGCTTCTGCCACGAAGCAAGAAGCAGACCAGGAAATTGCTCATTGGTTTGCGGACAGTGAACTATATGAGTATCAGACTGTACATGAACAGTTCACTCAGCCAAGCAAAAAGAAAAGGTAGACTATCTTTATTGAGTACATTATGTACTCAATATGCCCCCATAGTTCAATGGATAAAATAACTCCGTCCTAAGGAGGAGCTCTAGGTTCGAATCCTGGTGGGGGCACCAATTAATTCAGATAACTTACGTGTAGGTTTGATACAATATAAACATGGTAAAACTCTCGGAGAGTGCTAAATTAGCTGGCAAAGCTAAATACTTTGCAGATCAATTTGAGGATGAAGGGGTACTGTATGTTTTTCGTAAACACCCCATTGTCATGCGTAAGGGTCTCGTCCTAGGGTCTCTGGGGTTGCTGGTTGGGCCTCTCTATACCCTTATTCTCACGTATACAAATACGGCCACGCCACCGACAATGACATTTTTCTATCTGAGCTTTCTTGTGAGCATAGGGATAGCATTACTTTTGTTTTTCCCCTCATGGATGAGCTGGTACTTCAGCGTCTTTATCGTGACGGACCAACGCTTTATCCAAATTACGCAAAAAGGCTTCTTCAGCCGAAGCGTCGTTGACATGGGTCTTAATCAGATACAGATGGTCAATTACGAAGTTAAGGGCCTTCAAGAAACTCTACTCGGATATGGTACGATAATGATGCAGACTTTTGTGGGGGATTTACTAATTCACTACATTCATCACCCGGCAAAGATACAGAAGCATCTGCTCGAAATCCTGCGCGATAATGGCATTACTGCCACAACGAGATTAGTTGAGTAGAGGAAAAACCATGAAAAAACTTAAAAGAGTACCACTATCCAAATTACCTCACATAGCAAAAGTGCGAGTAGCCCTACCAAAGGTTGCCAAGCGTTTTCGAAAGCCGAATCTGCAGCAGCAAGCGGTTGAAGCGCTGAAGGCCGCCCCCCGAATCACTAACGAGACTATTGCTGAGCATCGTGAAATTGTGCTTAAGGGTGCCCGGAAATACAAATATCCGCTCCAGCATTCGAAACATCGTATCGTTATGGTCTCCACGGCGTTGCTAAGTGTGGGTATTATCAGCTTTTTTGTCTACACAAGTCTGAGCCTCTATAGGTTCCAGAGCACTTCCTTGTTTATGTACCATGTGACACAGATTGTACCCTTTCCAGTTGCTAGAGCGGACAAGAGCTGGGTCTCCTACGAGAGTTACCTCTTTGAGCTACGACGATATATGCACTACTACGAAACGCAGCAACAAGTAGACTTTAGTTCTACCTCGGGTAAATTCCAGCTTGATACCTATCGGCCTAAAGCGCTCCAGCAGGTTATTGATGCGGCCTACGTGAAAGAGCTTGCTGCTCAGCACCACATACGTGTCTCGTCTGGTGAAGTGAACGATGCAATCGCAACGCTTCGGACTCAAAATCAGCTCGGAAGTAGTAACCAAGAACTCGGGAGCGTTACGCAGAAATTTTTTGGCTGGTCAATTGATGATTTGAAGCGCCAACTCAAGCAAGAGCTTCTTGCCCAGAAGGTGGCCGCTACACTTGATACTACAGCATATGCGAAAACCCAAAACGTCGTATTGCAACTTCAGAACGGAGCAGATTTTGCGACGCTGGCAGCCCAAATATCTGACGATCCTTCTACGAAGGGAAACGGCGGGCAATATAATGACCAAGCAATCACCATGAGCAGCCAAGAGGTGCCACCACAGGTTGTTCGTGAACTCATGCAAATGAAAGTAGGTGAGACATCAGGCATTATCACCACGCCAACGTCGTTTGAGGTGGTAAAACTACTCGCTGTTGACAACGGCAAGTATAAGGCTGCGCATATTCAAATCAATTTTAATGACATTCAGACCTACCTGCAGCCTCTCGAAAAGAAAAACCCTCCCAAGCACTTCATTAGTACAAAAGTGAAATCCTAGCAGCAAATAGTTGCATTCTGGCTGCTTCCTTGCTAGACTTACCTCTGTTGCAGTAATACTTTTGCACAACGGCAAAAAGGAAAAGAGCAGCCAAAGTTGGCGGATTAATTCCGCAACCCCGAGCGATGAGAAAAACCGTAGGTTTTCTCTTGCATCGAGGGCTCGTAGTGAAGAGGCCTATCACGTCTCCCTGTCACGGAGAAGATCGCCGGTTCGAATCCGGTCGGGCCCGCCAAACAAAATGCCTCATCGCAAGATGGGGCTTTTTGTTTGGGTAGACATGGTACGTGATGCGAACGGGCAAAGCCGGTGCGGACGCCAAGGAGCCGAGCGCAGAAGTTTACTTTGAGCACGGTGACTGCGTATTGCTCATGCAACCATCCGGTCGGGCCTACCAAGAATAAAATGACCCATACCAAAAAAGAGTATGGGTCATTTTTCTTTGGGCCAACCTGTCAGGGGGGTGCATATATATTGACTAAAATCCATTATTATGATTATATAAATATATGTCAGAAAGAATGCCTCAAAATCCCGAAGCTTCGAAGCAGACCGTTGTAGACCTATACGATGAAGCTGCTCATTATCTTGAAACAATGCTCGGGGCGGGGCGTGCCGTGATTGAACCCGCAGCATCGCCGTACCGGTTAAGGGTAAGCTGCGACGTGGTGGCACTAAATGGGAAGACTCTTCATCTCGAATACGACAGAGCACGTGATGAAGATAATCCAACGGAAGTTGATGAAGATGTGCCCCTAACTTTTGCAGATGAGGCGAGTATTAATCACTGGTGGACCCCCATTAGCGTACGAGTTTATGATGCACAGGGAAGTCTACTGCATGCGTATGATGTCTCTACTGCGGAAGATGTTAATACCGCAATTGCATATGACAGAAAAGGTATAAAGGACCCGCTAACAGGTGATTTGCCAACGATTACCGCGCTCGACGCCCGTGAGATAATGGCGCATCTAGAATGGGCGCTCGATCCCCAAGATCAGCTGTAGCTCTATTCCCGAACTGGCATAATCGTTTACTTATGGGTGGGTTTACTTACTGATCCACAGTACTTGCAGCGTTTTGCTGCGGCCGGGATAGCACTCAGGCATTCAGGACATTGGCGTTCGGCAGGGGTCTCAACCTCTTCACCTGGCTTCATGTGGGACATGAGTTTATTCAATGGGGCCACAACAAAGAAGAATATGACAGCCGACAAAATCAGAAATGACACAATTGCGTTCAGGAAATCACCATACAGGAATGTACTGTGATTGATGGTGAAACTAAGTCTGGAAAAATCAGGCTGTCCACCAATAGCGGCTATCAGCGGGGTAATGAGCCCCTTGACCATACTCGTAACGACTGCGCCGAAAGCAGCGCCGATCACAACGGCAATAGCTAGATCAACAACATTACCGCGCAGCACAAATTTCTTAAAGTCTTTTAGCATGTTCACTCTCCCTTATGCTTACTCGTTGTATTGTATCGCGTGTAAATGATGGGTCAAGGGGTTTGTGTGGCGGTTGTATCTGGTATAATAATGTCGCTGAGGCATATACGAACAGTATAAGCCACCTTAGCTCAGTTGGTAGAGCGACACATTCGTAACGTGTAGGTCGCCAGTTCGATCCTGGCAGGTGGCTCCATTATAATGAGACAAAACCAAATGGTTTTTTCTCATCGCTTCGCTGCTCTTTTTCCTAAAATGGTGTTACAAAAACGAAGTGAATTCGTCTTTGTAACAGATGTATAGGCGGCCACCAGCCGATATAAAATTTCAATCCAAGGAGCGAAGTCGAATGAATGGAATTTTAAGATGAAGAGCATAGGCTTAGGCCGAAGCTTTTGCCGAGAAGGCAAAACGAGGCAGGGCTGCAGGCTCTGACGAGCGGGTGTCGTATAACGGCCATTATGCAGCCTTCCCAAGGCTGAGACGGGGGTTCGACTCCCCCCACCCGCACCAATAGAAATTCCTTAGCCATCGACTGGGGTATTTCTATGGCTAGGGCTGAAATGAATGCGAGCCCCAGTAGCGACCTGGCCAAACCTTACACTATGCCTCTCAGTCTGCTACAATAATCGTCAGCATTTATGACGGGCAAAAAACACTTCATTCAAGATCGCAGCGCTTTATTACTGGTGAGTACGAACGCATTTTTGGCGCTCGCGGCCGTGGTACTTATATCTCTTAAGCTGAATGCCAGCAAAGGTACTGTTAACTATATCGTGTCGTACCGGGCATCACTCGGCATAGACAGCTATGCACAAGGAACATTTTGGGACATTATGAGCTTTATTGTCGCGGCGGTGCTTATCCTGACCCTAAGCGTACTACTTGCAGTCCGTACCTATCATATTAAACGGGAGCTTTCTATGGCGGTACTCATACTTACCATTCCGCTTCTTGTCCTTTTGATAATTGTCAGCAATGCATTGCTCATTTTGCGATAAGCTATGACAGATATAGAGATACCCCTCGAAAGAAACCGTAAGGGTCACTATCGGTTTTTGGAAATAATGCCAGGGTTACTGAGTTGGGGTATGCTGGCGCTACCTTTTGTACTGAGCCTGATTAATGTAAAGCTCGCAGCTTTTTTTATGTTCGTCTACGTACTCATAAATTTTACTCGTGGTGCGGCAGGGGGGTTTCGAGCCATTCAGGGCTACCGAACGATGCGGCAGCACCAACAATTGCCATGGGCCACCATGCTCCAAGAACTTCGCGATGGAGCCATACCTTCTCGCGCTGAGCGGCCAAAATGGCACCACTATGCGATAGATAGAACTGCCTATCGCCCACTCCTTATGCCACCCGAGGAGCTTATTCACGCTGTTATCATTGCGACGTATAAGGAATCACGAGATATTCTTGCCCCAACAATCGAGGCGCTACTTGCTTCGGACTACAATATGAAGCAGGTTATTTTTATCCTGGCCTATGAAGGGCGAGCAGGAGAGGAAACCGAAAATCGTGCCAAAGAACTTGTTGCAACATACGGTTCGCGGTTTTTGGATGCATTGGCCATCAAGCACCCTAGCAATATCCCGAATGAGATTGTTGGTAAGGGAGCAAACGTTACCTACGCGGGGCGGCAGCTCAAGCAGTATCTCGAAGACCGTCACATTGATCCTTTGCGTGTTCTCGTTACGACACTTGATGCCGATAATAGGCCCGACAAACATTACCTAACCGCCCTGAGCTATACCTATATAGTATGCCCCGATCCGGTCCACAGTTCATTCCAGCCGGTAGCGCTCTTTGCGAATAATATTTGGGATGTGCCGGCGCCCATGCGTGTACTTGCCACCGGAAACTCGATTTTTCATCTGGTTACCTCATTACGGTCGCATGCTCTCCGAAACTTCTCCTCACACGCTCAGCCTATGGTTGCCCTCATACAGACTGATTTTTGGAGTGTTCGGACTATCGTGGAAGATGGTCACCAGTTTTGGCGATCATATTTCCGCTTCGATGGGAATTATCGCGTACTGCCACTCCATCTACCCATCTCACAAGACGCAGTCCTTTCCGAGTCGTACCTCAAGACAATCAAGGCTCAGTTTCTCCAGATTCGGCGTTGGACGTATGGGGTTTCGGACGTCCCGTACGTCATTCATATGGGGTTATTCCGTAAGAATACGATTCCAAAACGTGATTTATTAGCCAAAACATGGCGCTTGCTGGAAGGGCATGTTAGCTGGGCGGTCGGACCATTACTTGTTCTCTTCGGTGGCTTTATACCTGTTATGTTTCACTCCAGGAGCTATGCGGCGCTTGAATTACCTATTATCGTGAGTCGTATACAGACAATTGCTCTATCGGTTGCCACGGTCAGCGTTTTCTTGGCGCTGAAAACTCTACCCAAAAAGCCAGCTCGGTACAAGCGTCACCGCACTATCTTTATGGTGCTGCAATGGGTGTATCTACCAGTGACCACCATTGTCTTTAACTCGTTTGCAGCACTTTACTCTCAGACGCGTCTTCTATTTGGCCGATATATGTCCAAGTTTGATGTGACAGAAAAAGCTGTTGTATCTGATGCAACCGGAACAGGTCGAACTGCGAAGCTGTAAGAGTATCAGGCTTTGTGATAGGCAGCATACGAGATGGCTGCCACTCTATCAAACCGCTGAAGCGTGTTGTATGCAACTGAACGTATAGCTGCAACCTCGATAGAGGCCCCAGGACGGGTTTTTAGCAGGTGAGCGATAACTGTGGCGGCTAAGGCGCTCGCTGCATCTATAGCGTCGCTACGATGTCCAAGCGCTTGTACAAGACTCATAAAAAGCGTATCACGGCTAAAAGGCTCAATCGAACCATCTGGCCGAGTAATGCTGAGGCTTAGAGAGAGGTCGGCCGATTCTACGGTAGTGAATATGGCCCCACAATGTTTGCAGGCTCGTCGTCGCCATACGTGACCGTGGCGCCTCTGTTCTCGGGAATTTGTGACGTAGGTTGAATTACCGCAATATATGCATACCATGTCAACATATTGTCATATCGCTTGTAAAAAAGCCAGTGGAAAACTTAGTCGTATCGTGGAAAACCCCGTGATACTAAAAACCCGGCCTTCGCTTATGCGAAGGCCGGGGCATTGTCTTATGAATGGTTTATGCAGTCCTTACCCGGCGGATTCGAACAATTCGTTTCACGCTGGGCAGCTCTTCATAAAACAACTGAAAGCCCTGCAAAGAGCTCGGTTGCTTGGTACTCACCAAAATACCTCGATTAACTGGACTAGTGTACTACTCGAAAACTTGCAAGTCAATACATGTGATGATATACATAAGCATTATAACAGGGGTAGCGATATAAGATTGCAGCTTGATTGCAGCCTGCCTTATCTGCTATAGTATCTTGAGCTTCGACAGGTACGATATGATAAATACGTATCGAGCGGGCGATTAGCTCATTTGGCTAGAGCGCCACATTGACGTTGTGGAGGTGATAGGTTCGAATCCTATATCGCCCACCACTAAAATACCCCCGGTCTCGGGGGTATTTTAGTGGTGGGGTAGTGCTAGATGAAAAGTGGCCGAAGGCAGTTCGATAATCGAGCGATGAGCGAGATTATATGCAGAAACCGAGCTGACCAGCAGCTATAAGAATATGTCAGCCCGGCTTGAAGCTATAATCCTATATCGCCCACCATATAAAAACCACCCCTTGAGGGTGATTTTTATATGGGGAAACAGGCCGATTCCACGAAGTGATATCGCCCACCAAAGTAAAACACTCCTTTCATGGGAGTGTTTTACTTTGGTGACTATGAATAATTCGAGAACTGTAGAGTGAGCGAAACGAACGAAGGCTCAACAAGCACGAAGCGTACTATCCTACAATGACCCATGCCTTAACCCCTATCAAATCGAATAGCATTTTTGCATTCCGCAACATTATTAAAACTCGCAAGGCGCACAGCCTATCAGCTGTGTGGGCAGATCGTTGATGCTATTCAGATTTGTCATAGGAAACTATGACAGCCCAAAAACCTAGCTATATCCCATATCTCAGCCGAGGCATAAAAAGAGCGAAATACGGTTATCCACTTATCCACAGAAGCAGACAAAGATTCATTAAAAAGGGGCTAGCCAAATCAGGCTAGGTACTTTATACTAGCTCGTGAGGTGAGGTTCTGCCGAGAGGTTTTAACCGAACAGAAAAACACTTGGATGCAATTGCGAGAACATCCAAGTGTTTTTTATTGCTATGCAAATTAGTACGACCGACGCTTTTGTGTAAGGGTTAAGAGTGTTAAAATAGCCAGTAAGCATTGATGTGGACTCACCACCCACGGAGCTTCGTTGATGTGGCGACAGGGTACGATAACCGTAGTTGCAAGAGTAAAAGCTTAGGTGGAACCTTCGGCTGATGGCCGAACCCGAGCACGCTAGAGAACATGGGTATGTTCAGTAGCGTGTTTTTTATTTGGTTACTTAATGGCAAGGAGGCTTACCATGGCTGATACACAAGATAAACTCTATGCGATGCGACATAGTCTGGCGCATATTATGGCGACAGCAATACAAGATCTCTGGCCAGACGTTAAGTTGGGCGTTGGCCCGGTGGTAGAGAATGGCTTTTATTATGATGTCGATCTTGGGGATATAAAACTGAGCGAAGAAGATTTTCCGCGCATCGAAGCAAGCATGCAGGCTATTATTAAGACTGCCCAGCCTTTCGAGCGATTTACGATGCCAATTGCTGAGGCTCTTGAATGGGCTCATAAATACGGCCAGCCCTACAAGGCGGAATTGCTACATGATTTACAACGAGAGGGCACTACTGTCGCAAAAGATTTGAATGCTGCCATGATGGGTTTGCCGGCTGGTGTTGGCGGCACAACAGCTCCTCAGGTGATTACCGAAGTATCTTTCTACAGAAACGGAGATTTTACTGACCTGTGCCGGGGCCCACACGTCGAATCGACGAATAAAGTCGGGGCCTTTAAGCTGATGCGGGTCGCGGGAGCCTACTGGCGCGGTAAAGAGACGAATCCGCAGATGCAGCGTATCTACGGGGTGGCTTTTGAGACGCCCAAAGAGTTACGTCAGTACCTCGATATGCTCGAAGAGGCAAAAAAGCGCGATCACCGCAAGCTTGGGCAAGAACTAGACTTATTTATCACCTCCGACATGGTTGGCTCGGGCCTGCCTATATTTACCCCAAGGGGCACGGTGCTCCGCGAAGAACTGGCTGCCTTTAGTAATGCGCTACGCGAAAACTACGAGTTCCAGAAGGTGTGGACGCCGCATATGACCAAAAAGGATCTCTACGAGGCGAGCGGTCACTGGGCAAAGTTTGGTGATGAGCTCTTTCTGGTCAAAAGTCAGGAAACGAGTGATGAGCTGGTGCTGAAGCCCATGAACTGCCCACACCACACGCGTATTTATGCCTCTCAGCCGCGTAGTTACCGCGATTTACCGGTACGCTACCTCGAGACTACCACGGACTACCGGGATGAAAAGACGGGCGAGCTCGGTGGCTTGAGTCGTGTGCGGGCGCTCACGCAAGATGATAGCCATGTATTTTGTCGCCAGGATCAGATTGAAGCGGAGATTGATAATCTTCTGAACTGTGCGCGGGAGCTTTATAGTACAGTCGGCATGGATTTGCGCGTTCGTCTGAGCTATCGGGATAACACTGATGCTTATCTGGGAGATATGACACTCTGGGAAAATGCCCAGAAGCAACTCAAGGCGGCCGTCGTGGCAAATGAGCTTCAGTATTTTGAGCAAGATGGCGAGGCGGCATTTTATGGGCCAAAAATAGACTTTATGGTAACGGACGCCATTGGCAGAGAACACCAGCTGGCAACGGTTCAGCTTGATTTTGTGCAACCAGAACGATTTGGCCTGGAGTATACGGCCGAAGACGGTTCGTCGCAGCGACCTATTATGATTCATTCTGCATTGCTCGGCTCAATTGAGCGGTTCCTATCGGTGTATATTGAGCATACCGCTGGAAAATTCCCAGTCTGGTGCGCGCCGGAGCAGGTACGTATTGTAAGCGTGAACCAAGAGGAAGAGACGCTGGCATTCGTGAATGTGCTACGCCAAAAAGGCAGAGAGCTGGGTCTACGTATCGAGACAGATAATACGAATGAATCTGTCGGCAAGAAGATTCGTGCCGCCGAACTGTGGAAGGTGCCGTATGTTATCGTTGCTGGCGATAAGGAGATAGCCGGCGGTGAACTGGTGCCACGTATTCGCAAAGACTTGGTAGTCAGTGAAATAGCCAAAAGCTATACAGCAGACGAGTTTTTACGCACGGTAGCTAATGAAGCCAAAACCCGCGTCAATAAATCTTCGATGTAATATGAAAAAAACCACCAGTACCAACGAATCTAATTTTCGGGAGCGAGTTGAAGTGGTGGTGGCCCAGATTCCTCGTGGCCGAGTCATGACGTACGGCCAGATAGCGGCACTGTGTGGTAACGCACGGGCAGCACGGATTGTGGGGGGTATCGCTCACTTTGGCGACACAAATTTGCCGTGGCAAAGAGTCGTCAACAAACAGGGAGGCCTTGCGAGTGGGTATCCTGGCGGCCGGGCTGGGCATAGGCAGGTGCTTGCAGCCGAAGGCGTGTTAGTCGCTGACGATATGCGGGTCGCTGTTTCCAAGTTGCTTTGGTGGCCGCCCGAACGGCGCAAGGTATGAAACGAGAAAACCCCCTAGTCGTTATTGTGGGAGAGACTGCTAGTGGCAAATCTGCACTGGCGATGGAAATTGCGGAGCGCTTTAATGGTGAAATAGTGTGTGCCGATTCCTGGACGGTGTATAAAGGGTTCGATATTGGCACCGCTAAGCCAAGTTTGGCCGATCAGCGGGCCATACCGCACCACCTACTCGATATAGCAGAACCAAGCGAAGGGTTTAGCGCTGCGGTGTTCAAGGAAGTGGCCCAACATGCCATACAGGACATCCAGAACCGTCGGAAATTGCCCATTCTTGCCGGCGGCAGCGGTCTTTACGTCGATAGTGTGCTGTATGATTATGGATTTCTTGAGCAATCTGATCCCGTCAAACGCGCATTATTAGATGCAATGGAATTACCAAGCCTAATTGCTCATGCAAATAAACTTGGACTCGATATGATGGATATTGATATTCGTAATAAGCGGAGGGTCATTCGCCATATCGAGAATATGGGCGTGCGCCCCACAAAGCAGCCGGTTAGACAGAGTACACTCGTGTTGGGGCTGCAGGTTCCCCGTGATGAGCTTGCCAAACGAACGGAGGCACGAGTCGACGCGATGATGGCACAAGGATTAGAGGACGAGGTGCGGCAATTATCCGCACGGTATGGCTGGGATGCGGAACCCATGAAAGGGATTGGATACCGTGAATGGCAGGATTACTTTATGGGCACACAAACATTTTCAGAAACTCGCCAAAAAATCCTGCAAAATACAAGACAGCTCGCCAAGAAACAGCGAACGTGGTTCAAACGTAATAATAGTATTCAATGGATAAATACAAGAAGTAAAACTGTAGATTTAGTAACAACGTTTTTGAACAATTAAGATTTTTGTGCAACCGCCTGGTGCTGCTATACTATCTACAGAAACTTGAACAGGAAGGAACGCGCTATGGTTGAGCAACTATTTGGATCGAAGACTCGTGTAAAATTGCTGCGACTATTTTATAGCAATCCAAACCGTTCTTTCTATGTGCGTGAAATAACCCGTAAGATTGAAGAGCAGATTAACTCGGTCCGCAGGGAGCTTGCAAACCTTCTTAATATTGGCATCATCACGAGCGACACGAGCAACAATAAAGTCTACTACGAGGTTAACCAAAAGTACGAGTACTACGCACCGTTGCAAGATATATTCGGAGATACGAAGCAGCGACGTAAAGTGACGAAAGCAGCCATCAAGACTGAAGGGGAACCAGTGACGATAGAAACAGATGAGGAGAAGTCTGATTTGAGAGCACTCGGGAATGTAGAGGTTGCGTGTTTCTTGGGTCAGTTTACTCGAGATGAGACGAGTGGTGTCGATATTCTGATTGTTGGAAACGTAAATCATAATGCTGTTTCCAAATACGTTACGGAACTCGAGCGGCAAGAAGGCAAGGATTTACGTTACACCGTATTCACACTCGATGAATTTCGTTATCGCATGCAAATAAAAGATCGATTCATATCAAATGTACTGCGTTCAAAGAAGCAGGTACTTGTTGATAAACCGGGCCTGCTGAACGAGTAACCCCTCGCTAGATAGCTTGCAACTTTTAGTTTTAAGGGTCGTACGCTATAGTATAGTCAGCGGCTGGCACTGTGCCGACCCTCTGGAAACATAAGTATTATTGGAGTTTTATGGATATACAGTTCTATGGTGCGAATTGCATCGTTATCTCTACCAAACAAGCGCGATTTGTATTTGATGACACACTGGAGAGTCTAGGCGCAAAATCTATCGTACGCGACGGTGACATTTGTTTGTTTACGTCAGCGCATCCAACCCCTATTACGCAAGCGAAAATGTGCATTGACGTGCCAGGTGAGTACGAGATTAGCGGTGTTAACATACGTGGCCTGCAGTCTCGTGGGCATACAGATGGTGAGACCGAGCGAACAGCAGTTATGTATAAGGTGTCTGTCGGTGACGTGAAAGTCCTCATAACGGGGCATGTATATCCCAAATTTAGTGATGCAAAACTTGAAGACATCGGCTTGGTTGACATTATGTTTATCCCTGTAGGCGGTCATGGTTATACACTTGATCCTGAAGGGGCCCTGCAAGTTATAAAGCAGGTAGAACCAAAGGTTGTGGTACCGACCCATTACGCCGATCCAGCGCTAACCTATGAAGTCCCGCAGGCCACACTCGATGAAGCACTGAAAGTAATTGGGATGGAGCCAAGCGAAACGACGAAAAAACTGCAGTACAAGCCTGCCGAGATAACGACCTCGACACAGCTCATCGTACTTGAGAAATAGTAGTATCAACGTTTATCTATAGCTACTCTGTGAAGGGTCAATGCTATTAAAAGAACCGCATCCTTACCGGCTGCGGTTCTTTATACGAGAAGGCTTGCGCTAGGCGAGGAGCCCCTTTTTCTTTAGGGTGCGAATCGCCTGTGTGCTTATCTTAAGCTTCACTTTTTTGCCGTCTACTTCGACCGTCTTATTTTGAAGATTTGGCTTCCAAACCTTTTTGGTGTGGCGCTGAGAAAAGCTGACATTACTGCCGTATTGCTTGCCCTTGCCGGTAAGTTCGCATTTCTGCATTATATTTCTCCTAATTCAAGGAGTTATTGTATAGTTTTTGTCCTCGTAAGTCAACGCCTAGCTTGGTATACTAGAATGTAGACATGGAATTAAGTGGATTTTTACTATTATTGGTAGCTATTGTATGTATTCTGATTGCCATGGTGGTACACGAATTCATGCATGCGTATGTTGGTTATCGGCTCGGTGATACAACAGCCCGCGACGAGGGAAGGTTGTCTCTCAATCCTATGCGGCATATTGATCCGTTTACGACGGTGCTACTACCAGCGCTCGCGTGGGTATTCTTTGGGTTTATTGTCTTGGCTGCCAAGCCAGTTCCATTCAATCCACTCAGAGTGAAGTATAGGGAATTCGGCGGCGCACTTATTGCTGCCGCAGGTCCTTTTGCAAATCTGGCTTTAGCAATTGTGGCTGCGCTGCTTTACCATGTAGTGGCTGGTGGGCTCCCCGGGCAGGTACTTGCGATATTTATCAAGCTCAATGTAGCGTTGTTTGTGTTTAATCTTATACCTATCCCACCTCTCGACGGATCGCGTATTTTGTATGCCTTTGCACCAGAACCTGTGCAAAATTTTATGGAAAGAATTGAACCATACGGTTTCTTTATTATCCTGGGGCTGATCTTACTAGGAGGTTTTGGAAGTGCTATCGTGGGGCTCAACCAGTTTGTGCTCAACCTACTCCCATAAGGTATACTGTATGGGCTGGGTATGTTCGCTTCTCGGAGCGGATGCCAACATATGATTATCTGAATACTAATCATACGGGAGCTTTATATGCTAGTAACCGTGGTTACTAGTTGCGAGCACCCACCTGGAATTTTTCAGGTTTAATCAGTTGGCGCCCAGCAAAAAAGCCCTGCCGATATGGCGGGGCTTTTTATGTAGATTATGTAGAGCCAAGGAGCGGCTGTTCTTAATTGTGAATTTTTCTATAGTGCTTATATCCAAGCAAACTCAGAACTGCCATAGCGATAGCTGCCACAAAAGAAGCAAGCGCTACCCATTTTGCAATGATGCCAAATGTCCAGAAGCCATAACCATCACCAAGTAACATTCCTCGAAGCGTCTCTCCCTGGAACAGGGTTGCCTTTTGCGCTTGTAATGTTGCATTCGTGGGGTTGGCCTTTGCCTCGGTGCTAATTTCTGCGTAGGTTTTGCCGCCGGCAATGGCTTCCAGGTGACGACCGATAAATCCATCGGCATATGCCTTTGCCATCTCGCCGTCTGCAACTTGCTTACCACCATATTTTTGCAGATCAGGGAATTCGCTTGCTGGTAGGCCTGCGCTTCCTGCAGCGGGG
Source organism: Candidatus Saccharimonadota bacterium (assembly GCA_027450065.1). GTDB lineage: Bacteria > Patescibacteriota > Saccharimonadia > Saccharimonadales > UBA4665 > JAGXIT01. Next base: position 42,150 of record DAIDKK010000001.1, read on the forward strand.
AAGAATATTTTCTGCGAGCTTAGCTGATCGTGAACCATATTCGTTGCAAACCTAAATCCATACCAAGCCAATGATCCGACTACTATCAGCAACACAGTCGCCGCTGTGCCGAGTAGTACGAAGACTTTGTCGATAGTCTTTCTATCTGATGATTTTTTCTTGGGCATATATCTACCTTCTGTTAAGATTTTTACATTGTATTCATAGCATAATGCTTATGTATAAAAATAGCTACAACTTCTAGGAGGATGCTCGCGTGCTGTATTTGGAAAGGGGTAGAGGCACATCTTTGACCATACGAAAAGGGCCACATAAGCGTGGCCCTTTTCGTATGGTCGGGGTGACAGGACTTGAACCTGCGACCTCACGGCCCCCAGCCGTACGCGCTACCAACTGCGCTACACCCCGTCGTCGAAGCCTGCGCACAAGCCTCATCGTGCCATTTGGCAAAAGCTTCGGCCTAGTACGGTGCTTCTCCTCTCAAAACTTCATTCGGTCGCTTCGCTCCCTGGATTAAAGTTTTGGATTGCTTCATGCAATGTGTTCGATTATAGCATTTTAGAGATTCGATGAGTATGGCATGCTAAGATAAGCGTATGTGGAATGAAACAAAACATGGCCTATATAAACAATTTGTTTTCGAAGACTTTCAGCATGCGTGGGATTTCATGACTCGCACCGCCGAGGTCATTAGCCAGCTTGATCACCATCCACGCTGGCAAAATGAATGGAACGTTGTTGAGTTTTGGTTGACAACTCATGGCGCCAGGCGTGAAATTACGGACAGGGACTGGGAACTCGCACGAGCCATCGATGCGCTTTCAGAAGATCCTGCTCCGTCAACTTTAGTAGATAAAAACACAACAAAAATAACAGAGGTGCAGTTGTATGCAGACGGTGGCTCTCGTGGCAATCCAGGACCTTCTGCAAGTGGATTTGTTATTCTCGATATGACGGGAAACATTGTGCACGAGCAGGGTGTATATCTAGGAATTACAACGAATAATCAGGCAGAATACCAAGCTTTAAAAATTGGTCTTGAGACTGTACTAGAAAAATTTCAGTCGCGTGAGGTACACGTGTACATGGATAGTCTGCTGGTGATAAACCAAATGAAACGGATATTCAAAGTTAAGAATCGCGATCTGTGGCCCGTTCATGATGCTATCGTGAAACTTGTTCCAAGATTTCAAAAAGTTAGCTTTGATCACGTGCCACGTGAATTAAATAAGCTAGCAGACACAGAAGTAAATAAGGCACTGGACAGCGAGCTCAAGATAAATACTCAGCGCATTGCGTAGATTATGGGCAACGGTTGTAATATTCTTTTTTCTATAGTGTTTTAGGGTGATGGTATACTGAAAGGGTCAGATAGTTAACTGATCGCTGGCTTCCTAACGGAAGCGAGAGGAAAGTCCGGACAGCACAGGGAAGGACAGTCGCTAACGGCGACCGGGGGTAACCCTAGGGAAAGTGCCACAGAAACGAAACAGCTACAGTTTACTGGAGCAAGGATGAAACGAGTGGGGTAAGAGCCCACAGTCATATATGGTGACATATATGAGAGGTAAACCCTGTCCGCTGCAAGGAGTAGGCTATCAGAGTACCCGCTACGCCTGCGTTAATAATCCGCTTGAGCCCACTGGCAACAGTCGGCCTAGATAGATGATCAGTCACGACAAAACCCGGCTTACCGATTATCTGGCAGATATGAAAACACCCCGCTATAAACGGGGTGTTTTTCTTTGCAGGTTTGGTGTTTATTTGGTCGAAGCTTTGACGATTGCTTCAAAAGCCTTTGGTTCATTTACAGCTAGCTCGGCAAGAACTTTACGGTCGAGCTCAATGTTGGCGGTCTTCAAGCTGGCAATCAGCTGGCTGTAGGTCGTTCCATTCAAGCGTGCGGCTGCGTTTATACGGGTATTCCAGAGTGCACGAAAGGTGCGCTTGTGGTTGCGTCTATCACGATAGGCAAACTGTAGGCTGCGTGTAACGGCTTGCTTGCCACGCTTGATACTAACCCGGTTTGGGTGGGACATGCCCTTTGTCGCTTGCCGAATTTTCTGGTGCTTCGCGTGACCAGCAACGCCTCGTTTGACTCGCATTGTTAGACTCCTAACTTCTTACGGATTATCTTGGTGTTGGTTGCGGATAATGTTTCCAGGCCTGCAAGCTTGCGCTTACGAGCACCGGTCTTCTTCTGCAAGAAGTGACTGGCGTGGCTATGACGGGTGCGTACTTTACCATTTTTAGTAACGCGTACACGATCCTTGGTGCCGCTATGACTCTTTAACTTTGGCATGTTGGGTGCTCCTTATGACGAATGTTAACTGCTTGCCGTTTAATTGTGGCGTTTGATCAACTGCGATAGTATCACCGAATTGGTTAATAACGCGCTCTGCAAGCTTAAATCCAATATCTTTGTGTGCTAGTTCGCGTCCACGGAAGAAAAGGGTTATTTTTACCTTGTGACCTATTTCTAAGAAGCCACTAACTTTCTTCATTTTCACCGCAAGATCATGATCGCCAATCTTGAGCCCGAAGCGCATCTGCTTCATATCAAGGACTTTCGTATTCTTACGATTACGCTGTTGTTGCTTCGTTTTTTGGTAATTGTATTTGCCCCAGTCAGTTATCTTGCATACCGGTGGGTCGGTATTTGGTGATATCTCGACAAGGTCAAGCTCTTGTTCGGCGGCGAGTTGCAACGCTTCTCCGCGGCTCAATATTCCGAGCTGTTTACCATCTTGGTCAATAACCCGAAGCTGTGGTGCCCGAATCTGTGTGTTCAGGCGCGTACTAGTGCTGATTATGGATCTCCTTTATATTTTTCGTCTCTAGATTGTAACAGACAAGGGAACAGAGGTCAACGTTGAATCTGTATAGACTTACTGTTCATCGTATTGGTGGGGCCGATACTGGAGCGCTTCAGCGATATGTTTTACGGTGATAAGGTCCGAATTATCCAGATCGGCAATGGTACGAGCCACTTTTACGCTCCGCATGTAGGCTCGCGGGCTAAGACCAAATTTTTCTGCTGCAGTATCAAGCATATCTTTTGCCTGTGGTTCAAGTTTTGCGTGTGATTTTACTTCACGGTTGTTCATATCAGCGTTTAATTTCGTTGCGCTGTTAAAACGTTGTGCCTGTCGATCTCGAGCCTGTGCCACCTTTACTCGGACTGTTTTAGTTGTCTGGCCCGATGAAGGAGTATCTGATAGTAACCGCCGGTTATCGATTTCATGCACGTTTACGTACAAATCAATTCGGTCGAGAATCGGGCCAGACAGCTTTCTTCGATACTGTATTACCTGGTGGGGGAGACAGCGACAGGGCTTCGTTGTTCCATAGTTACCGCAAGGGCAAGGATTTGCGGTTGCAACAAAAATAAAATGAGCTGGATATTCGGCAGTTTCTTTCGCGCGTGCAATCGTTACCTTCCTATCTTCCAGTGGTTGCCGGAGCGCTTCGATAGTCACTCGAGCAAATTCAGGTAATTCATCAAACAGTAGCACGCCTCTATGACTTAAGCTCAATTCGCCAGGCCGTACACTATTACCACCACCGACGATTGCAACATTACTGGCGCTGTGATGGGGTGAGCGAAACGGACGGCAAGTTATAAGTTGATTGAAGTCATTACTGGCGAGGCTATGGAGGTGGGTGACCTGAAGCATTTCCTCACGGCTCATCGGAGGAAGTAAACCAGGCAGCACTTGGGCAAGCATGCTTTTGCCAGTTCCGGGCGGGCCGCCCAGTAATACGTTATGACCACCGGCAGCGCTAATCTCGATAGCTCGCTTACCGAGCTCTTGCCCTATAACATCTTCCAGCAGGGGTTGATTGTTGTCTGCGTCTGGGGTTGCATCTAGGGAATTCACGATTCGAGCAGTATCAATAATAGGGGGCTTCTTTTGCTCATTGAGATAGCTATATAGCTCCGTAAGACTAGCGACGGGTATAATTTGTATGTTGGGCACTAGCTTGGCTTGCTCAAGGTTGCCCTGGGGAATGATAAAGGTATCGATACCGTAATGTTTACCGGCGAGTAGCTTACCGATAATGCCCCGAACTGGCCGTACACCACCTTCGAGGCCAAGCTCACCAATTATGGCACAGTTCTTGGGCACGTGAAGCAATTGTCCGGATGCTTGCAGGACGGCGGCCGCAATAGCTACGTCAAAGCCAGTACTTTCTTTAGGAATATCTGCAGGCGCTAAATTGATTGTGATGCGTTTAACGGGAAGTGTAAGGTTAGAGCTGGCAAACGCATTCCGAATTCTTTCTTTCGCTTCGTCAACGGCTTTATTGGCGTACCCGACGATAAGAATATTGGGCAAACCTTTAGTGAGCTGACACTCAATATCCACAACCAAACCATTTTGGCCAGTTTCCACCACCCCACGTATGTGCTGGGCTCTCATATACTTGTAGGCCCGATTATACAACCGAATTAATAGAAAGCAACCCATCGTGTAGGTCGATGGGTTGCTTGGCCGATAATAGATTTTTCAGGTGTTGGTTTTTCGTGAAACAACGGCCTGCGAGAAGCCGTTGTTTGTATTTGTTTCGTCTTTTTATTTTTGAGCACTTTTTTTACTCAAGTGCTACGAATATAATATGCGTAACAAACATGCTTGTCAATAATAAAAACATAACCGAAATGTGTATTTTTGCTGACATATTTATACCGCATATACACGGTCTTTTGTACAAGCAGTTAGCATCCATGAAAAGCAAAAGCATATTGACAAATGGGCTGCTATGTAGTAGCATTGAACTTGGTAAGCCAAAACAAAAACTTACAATTTACGTTTAGCGCTCGACTCACCTTACCGGTGATGAGAGCGGTCAGTCAAGTCGAAGGCGATAAGCGCTATATAGTTATTTTAACGAGCGGATTTATCGCCTTTCGACACCAAGTATAGTATCGAGCGCCGTAGGCAATCAGCCTGCGGCGTGTTTTAATGAAGGATAGATGAATATGCGAAAACAAGCAGCCAGAACAGCCTTAATATGGGGGATTCTCATCATATTCATGCTGTTCACTCGTCCAGTAAACATGCCGGTGTATATCTTATTTATCCCATTTATAATGTTGGCGTTTGGTGTTTTTAGCTTGTGGCAACTTATCATCATGATTTACACACATGCAGGAGGCAAAAAAGATGGGGAATTGTCGAGAAAGCAGCGCGCTGCAGGCATTTCCGTGAGCCTGCTATCGGTTGTAATTATTGGTCTGCAGTCTATAGGAGAAATGACTCCAAAAGATGTCATCACCGTTTCCTTGCTCGCACTTGGAGCGTATTTTTACTTCGTACGAAATCTGATTCGGGACTAACCAAAATACCCAGCAGGTCTACTCATGGGAGCCGTAACGGTATATACTTAATAGAGATGGATAATTTACCTATACCAATCCAGCCGGAAGCGCAAAATATGCCCGCATATGTTGCTCAAGGTGTCCAGCCAGCAGGACAAAGCCCGACCATGCTAACCTCTACTGACCCAAAAATATTATTGGATCAAGCGACAGCGCAGGTTGAACAGATTGTTGCGGCTACGCCTTTGAGCCCTTCCAATCGAGCCATGCAGATTCAGACGGTCAAAGCAGCTTATGTAAAGGCCCGCTATAATATTGAAATTCCAGCTCAACCAGCTCAATACTATGAATAGTAATTCAAAGAAATAACTGCGGAATATAGTAAACGATGTTATTAAGTCTACAAAAATTGAATGAAAAAAAGCTACGTTATGAACGTGGTTTATCCATGGTACCACTTCTCATCCACCTGCCTCCTGCGAGTGAAGACACGGAGTTAAATGGGCGAGATGTGAGGGATCTAGTAGATGAAAATATTTCAAAAGCACAGATTATTTACAACATTATTTCTAGCACGATTGAAGAAAATTTTAAAAATCGTTTTCACGGACAAAGACATTTCGCATTTGAGATTGTAGGGTCAAAAGGCTTTGTACATCTATATGCTGCAGTGCCGGCGGACTTCATTGACGTCATGCAGCAAGCGATAGTGAGCGCATATCCAAGCGCCCGAATAGAAATTGTTTCCGAACACAATATTTTTAGTCAAGTGGGTGGCATGAATGCAATTATTGGAGGCCAGCTCAACCTAAAAGAAAAGTTCGCCTACCCAATCGCAACATACCAGGATTTAAAGCGGGATGCGTTCCAGTCTATTCTAAACGCACTATCTGGTATGCAAAATGATGATGGTGCTGCGATACAGATACTCTTTCGACCAACCAATGAAGGCTGGAGAAAAGAAGCTTCTAGCGTCGCAAGCGCCAAGCGCAAAGGAACCGACAAGCCAATATCGGCTGGGGCATTAGCGAAGGATTTTGTGACGGCATTCGTAAAGCCACCTGAGTCCAAAGATCAGCTGGATAAACCGAAAGAAATCTCATCTCTCGAGCAATCAATTATTGACGCCATTGAAGATAAGACACGCCACCCAGGTTTTGAAGTGGCTATTCGTGTGATTGCGTCGTCGAACCTCTCGCAGCGCTCTCAGACGACTATTAATAATATTGTGGCAAGTTTTTCGTTGTTTAACGCGCCGGGCAAGAACGGCTTCGAGTATCATGCCACGCACGATCCGTCTGATCTAGTCACGAATTATCTGCTACGTACATTCCCGCAGCACAAAAAAAAGAATATTTTGAACTCAGTAGAATTGGCGACAATATTCCATTTTCCGGATCAACGAAATATCCCAACTTCGCAGCTAGAGCGCCAAGATTCAAAGCAGGTTGACGCGCCACGCAATATGCCTGAGTCTGGACTGCTTTTGGGGTATAACATGTTCCGCGGGACGAAGAAGCCGGTGCGGATTGGCCTGTCCGATCGGCAGCGGCATATGTATGTCGTAGGGCAGACTGGTACCGGTAAATCAACTTTTCTGGAGAATCTAGCCTTGCAAGACATGCTGCGGGGGGATGGCTTTGCGTTTGTGGATCCACACGGTGATACGGCTGAAAAACTGCTAGCAATGGTGCCGAAAGAGCGAACTGAGGACGTTATCTATTTCTGCCCCTCCGACATGGCCTACCCGATGGGGCTGAACCTGTTCGAATTCCATACGCCGGATCAAAAGGACTTCCTTATTCAGGAGGTACTCAATATGCTATATAAGTTGTATGACCCACAGCACCAAGGCATAATGGGGCCGCGCTATGAAAGCATATTTCGCAATGCTGCATTAGCCGTTATGGCAGACCCTGCAGGTGGAACTTTCGTTGATATACCGAAGCTATTCCGTGATCCAGAATTTTTACGACAGAAACTAAAGCACGTCGTTGATCCAAACGTGTTGGACTATTGGCAGAAGGAATATCCCGCAAGCCAGCGTTCAAACGATGCCGGCGAAGTGACGAGCTGGTTCGTTAGTAAATTTGGCGCATTCTTGAGTAACGAGATGATGCGCAATATCATCGGCCAGACAAAAAGCGCCTTTGATTTACGTGACATCATGGACAACAAGAAGATTTTACTCGTGAACCTCAGCAAAGGTCGCACGGGTGACCTGAACAGTAAGCTACTTGGTATGATTTTTGTGATGAAATTTCAAGCGGCGGCCATGAGCCGTTCTGATGTCCCCGAAAGCGAACGCAAAGATTTTGCATTGTATGTGGATGAGTTCCAGAATTTTTCAACCGATAGCTTTGCAACCATAATGAGTGAGGCTCGAAAGTATCACCTGAACCTTATAGTAGCAAACCAATTTACCACACAGCTCACAGAAGAAATCAGGGATGCCGTATTTGGAAATATTGGTACGATAGTAGCATTTCGCATTGGACAAAACGATGTCGATAGTTTGAGCCGCTATTTCCAGCCGCAATTTGATGGTGATGATTTATTGCGAGTGCCGAATGCAAATACGGTCGTACGTACCTTGATAGGCGGGGTTCCAACTCAGCCCTTTAGTATGGCGACATTACCGCCCCTAGGAAACCCCAATCCTGACTTAGCGGGTGCGCTCAAGCAGCTTTCAGCTGCAAAATATGGTCGACCTCGAACGGTAGTCGAGAAAGAAATATTTGAACGTCTTGCTACAAAAGCGCCCGCGCCAATGCCATTTGCCAATCCGTTTGCAACATCTGGGGCGACCCAACCAGCTACTCGTATACCAGGGCCTTCACCTGCAGTACCAGCTGCTACTTCAGGTTCATTTTTGGACGAATGGCTGGCGAAGCAAAAGACAATGGCAGCAGCTCCTGATCCTAAGCTTTCTTCGCTATCTCAACCAACTCAGGCAGGTAGCCCTGTCGCGGTGCCTACTCCCTCGGTAGCCTCCGCGATAACTCAGCCTACCTCGTCGCAGCAACTCACCCCATCAGATAGTGAGTCAGCCGATTCATATGACGGCGGAAACGTGTCGAGCGCACAGCTTGATCAGCAAGAGGTGAAAGATATTGCAGCTGAACTCAGAAAAGGCTTGAGCGCGCCTGTAGAGGCCCCAGGGGCCCCATCTACGCCACCCAATACTCCACCAGCTGCCCCTCCAGTTCTGAATGCGATGACACCTAATACCTCACTTGCGGAGGATGACACAATCTATATTGATAGTGATGGTGTTATGCATCAAAAGGGTGTCGATTCCTAGGCTGAATAGGGGGCCCTCCCATCTTGTAGAAACGTCAAAAAGAAGTTATACTAGATTCAGTACAAAGGTGTAGAACCAAAATCTAGAGGGGACGTTATATAGTGGCTCAGCAAAAACAGTATACGGCTGATCAAATTCAGGTGTTGGAGGGTTTGGAACCAGTCCGAAAACGACCAGGAATGTACATTGGTAGTACGGGTGTGGAAGGCTTGCACCACTTGGTGTGGGAAATCGTTGATAACGGTATTGATGAAGCATTGGCGGGCTATGCTACGCACGTCCAAGTTGAAATGCTTGCTGATGGTGGTATCAAGGTCATGGATGATGGTCGAGGTATTCCGGTTGATATTCATCCCAAAACAGGCAAGAGTACCGTCGAGACAGTTCTAACCGTCCTGCATGCTGGTGGTAAATTTGGTGGCGGTGGCTATAAGGTCTCAGGCGGTCTGCACGGTGTAGGCTTGAGTGTCGTAAACGCTTTGTCTACCAAGCTTATTGTTGATGTCTATCGTGAAGGCAAGGCGTATCACCAAGAGTATGAGCGAGGTGTGCCGGTGGCCGACCTAAAGCCGTCTGGAAAAGCACCAGCAGACCGTCCACACGGCACAGACATCACATTTTATCCCGACGCCACTATCTTTATTGAAACTCAGACATTGAACTACGACACCATTATTGATCACCTGCGCCATGGTGCCTATCTCACAAAGGGTATACGTACATCAATATATAATGAAAAAACTGGCCAAAAGTATAGTTTCTATTTTGAGGGTGGTATACGAAGCTATGTCCATCACCTTAACGTTGGCAAGGAACCCGTTGATGAAGACATATTTTATGTCGACAAGCAGGTAAAGGAAAGCCAAGTTGAGATTGCGATGCAATACACTGATAGTTTCACGGAAACTATCAAGCAATTTGCCAATAATGTCGTGAACCCAGAGGGTGGTTCACACCTGACGGGCTTCCGGACAGCATTGACCCGTGTCGTTAATGACTATGCCCGTAAACAGGGACTCTTGAAGGAAAAAGAAGAGAATTTGAGTGGTGAGGATTGCCGTGAGGGCTTAACTGCTGTCATTCTCGTAAAGCTGCCTGATCCACAGTTTGAAGGTCAGACAAAAGGCAAGCTTGGTAACCCCGAGGTTCGTGGGTATGTTGAGCAAGTTATGAACGAATACTTTGGCTACTACCTAGAAGAGCATCCAGCTGTAGCCAAGAAGATTGTCGGAAAAGCGTTACTTGCCGCGCGTGCCCGCAAAGCCGCTCGCGCAGCTCGCGATAACATCATTCGCAAGGGTGTCCTGGACGGTGCGAGCATGCCGGGTAAACTGGCCGACTGCTCAAGCAAAGATCCAAGTAATTCGGAGTTATATTTAGTTGAGGGTGACTCGGCTGGTGGCTCTGCAAAAACGGGACGCGATAGCAAAACACAAGCGATTATGCCACTCAGAGGTAAAGTACTGAATGTGGAGCGAGCTCGACTCGATCGAATGCTCGGGAATGCCGAAATCCTTAACCTGATTAAAGCAATGGGTGTTGGCATTGGTGATTCATTTAGCCTGGATGGTCTGCGATATCACCGGGTTATTATTATGACCGATGCCGATGTCGACGGTAGCCATATCGCAACCTTGTTGTTAACTTTCTTCTTCCGCTATATGAAAGACGTCATTGATGCAGGACATATTTACCTTGCCAAACCACCGCTTTTTGAGCTTGTCCGACAGGGTAGAAAGAATAGCGTTTTTATTTACGATGAAGCTGAACTTGAGACATCACTCGATGATATTATCGCGAAACGCAAAGCAGAAGGTCTCAAAGTTAACCCCGAAGACGAGCGATATAAGCAAGCCGGTTTTATCGAGCAGAAGCGCTACAAGGGTCTTGGTGAAATGGATGCCGAACAGCTGTTTGATACTACTATGAACCCAGAAAAACGAGTTCTAATCCAGGTGAAAGTTGAGGATGCCGAACGAGCCGATGCAATATTTAACAAGCTCATGGGTTCTGAGGTAGAGCTCCGCAAAAACTTTATCCAGACAAATGCTAAATTCGTGAAGGACTTGGATATTTAATATGGACGACCAGATTTTAGACAACACTACTTCCGACGCCGATGAAGAAGAACGGCTTATGCGCCGACAAAATGCCGTCGAGATCATAGAGGGAACTCACCATTCACGGCTCGTTGAACGACGCACTGTTGAGAATGTCATGGAAGATGGCTACTTGCGCTATTCCATGAGCGTCATCATTGATCGAGCACTCCCAGACGTTCGTGACGGTATGAAGCCTGTACATCGCCGCATTATGTATAGCATGAGTGAAGAGGGGTTACGCAGTAGTGCGCGTCACCGCAAGAGCGCCAACGTGGTTGGTGCTGTCATGGGTAAGTATCACCCTCACGGTGACTCATCTATCTACGACGCAATGGTTCGTCTCGCGCAACCATGGGCGACGCGCTATCCACTCGTGAATGGGCAGGGAAACTTTGGCTCGATGGATGGAGATCCGCCAGCTGCTATGCGGTATACCGAGGCTAAAATGCATCGTGTTGCTGATGAGCTGCTTGCAGATATAGATAAAGACACTGTTGATTTTAGGGATAACTATGACGGTACGACACAGGAGCCTACGGTCCTCCCCGCTAAGCTGCCAAACCTACTTCTCAATGGTCAGGTTGGTATTGCTGTTGGTATGGCTACGAATATTCCACCACATAACTTAAGCGAAGTCGTTGACGCTACGGTATACAAAATCGATCATCCTGATGCGTCGCTTGATGATTTGCTGCAATTTATTACTGGCCCAGATTTCCCGACTGGCGGTATTGTGTACGGTGCTGGTTCAATTAGACAGGCATACGCCACGGGTCGTGGAGGAGTAGTCGTACGTGGTGTGGCTGAAATTGTTGAAGGTGCGAAGGGCCGTCATCAAATTATTATCACTGAAATACCATATGCCCTGAATAAAGAGAGTCTGGTTATCAAGATAGCTGATCTTGTAAAGGAAAAGCGCATCGTCGGCGTGAGTGACCTGCGAGATGAAAGTGCACGAGGGAATGTGCGTATTGTTATTGACCTTAAGAAAGATGCGTATCCCAAGAAACTCCTCAACCAGCTTTACAAGCTGACCCCGCTACAGACAAGCTTCCACTACAACGTCATGGCACTTATAGATGGTATTCAGCCACGCGTTCTTGGCCTGCAGGATATTCTGAGTGAATACATAAAGCACCGTCAGCATGTCGTTCGTCGTCGAACGGAGTTCGAGCTCCGTAAGGCTAAAGATCGAGCGCACGTGCTGGAGGGTCTTAAAATTGCACTTGATCACATCGATGAGGTCATTGCGACAATTCGGGCGAGCCAAACGACAGAAGTAGCCCAAGCAAACCTTATTACACGATTCAAGCTTAGTGAGATTCAGGCGAAAGCAATCCTCGCCATGCAGCTGCGTACGCTCGCAGGGCTGGAACGTCAAAAAATCGAAGATGAACTTGCTGAACTCATGAAGTTAATTGGTGAACTCGAAGCAATCCTAGCGGATGAAGCCAAAATTCTAGGCATCATTAAAACTGAGATTCTCGAACTCAAAGAGAAATACGGTGATGAACGACGAACTAAAGTCATCTCACAGGAGCTTAACCGGCTGAGTGATGAAGACCTCGTGCCTGATGAGCAGGTTGTTGTAACTCTTACATCAGCAAACTACATTAAGCGAAGTACCCTGATGGAGTATAAGCGTCAAGGCAGGGGCGGTAAGGGACGCCGCGGTATGGCTACTCGAGAAGAAGACGTTATTGAGCATGTCGTGAACGCATCGACACACGACTTTTTGCTCTTCTTTACAAATAGAGGACGTGTATTCCGTCTGAAGACATATGAAGTTCCTGCTACGGGCCTGAACGCAAAAGGTGTCGCGATTGTGAACCTGTTGCAGCTACAGCCTGAAGAGACGGTCAGCGCAGTTATAAACATTTCTAAATCTGAGGCAGCAGCGAACTTGCTCATGTGTACTGTACGTGGTGTCGTGAAGAAGACACCATTTGAGCAGTATCAAAATGTTCGTACGACAGGTCTTATTGCTATTAACCTTGATGATGGCGATGAGTTGAAGTGGATACGTACCACCAACGGTGATAATGAGGTTATTATTTCCACGAGCCAAGGACAGGCAATTCGCTTCCACGAGCGCGATGCGAGGCCAATGGGTCGCGTCAGTCGTGGTGTACGTGGTATCCGTCTGCGAGCAGATGACCATGTTATCGGTATGGACGTCGTTGATGAGCATTCGAGCGTGTTCGTTATCAGTAAGTATGGCTACGGCAAGCGGACGAAGGTGTCTCAATTTACTCCTCATGCACGTGGCGGCGTTGGCATCCGCTCTGCAGTCGTGAATAGTAAGACGGGTGAGCTTATAGGGGTGAATACGCTGAGCGACAGCGATGACCAGGAGGTGATTATTATCTCGCAGAATGGTCAAACCATTCGTCTTGGTCTTAAAGACATCCCAGCACTTGGCAGAGCTACCCAGGGCGTACGTATCATGCGCATGAATGATGGTGACCAAGTTGTGTCACTGGCGCTTGTTGAGAAATCTGATCAGAATGAAGAAGACGACGAAGAAGTTAGGGATGGTGCCGAGCTCGACCAAACGAGCGATGAGTCTCAAGAGTAGTATCGAGAGTAGCCTACTTGCCAGGCGCGTAGTTACGGCAAAGTAGGTGCCCAAGCGCGGCCACGCATAGCCGATGTGCGAAATACTACAATATAGGGCAATTATATCCTTGACTTGAAGCATGTTGACCGCTACAATAGGTCGCTAGTGCTTCCTGAGGCCTATTTTGGTGTCTGTAGAAGTGAACGTTAAAAATTGAATAGTGCAAATCAACGTCAATTCACTTGCTAGATAAGTTATCTAGCGTGAATTGTTTTAGAAATTTCGAATCATAGATTCAAAAAGTAAGTCAGTTTTATACTGGCGCTAAGACAAATTCTTTTTTGAAGAGTTTGATCCTGGCTCAGGATGAACGCTGGCGGCGTGCCTAATACATGCAAGTCGAGCGGTAAGGCTCCTGCAGTTTGCTTAAGCGAGACGACTCGCAAGAATTCGCAAGAATTTTCGCATCGTCATCGAAGTGATGAGGAATCATCATTCCCAATACCAAGGCTGGTAGCGGGGTGCTTAAGTAAAGCGCTGGAGTACACGAGCGGCGGACGGCTGAGTAACGCGTAGGAACGTACCCCAAACTGAGGGATAAGCACCAGAAATGGTGTCTAATACCGCATGTGCTCTAAGGAGTAAAGCTTCGGCGGTTTGGGAACGGCCTGCGTACGATTAGATAGTTGGTAAGGTAATGGCTTACCAAGTCAGTGATCGTTAGCTGGTCTGAGAGGATGATCAGCCAGACTGGGACTGAGAACGGCCCAGACTCCTACGGGAGGCAGCAGTAGGGAATTTTCCACAATGGGCGAAAGCCTGATGGAGCAACGCCGCGTGCAGGATGAAGGCCTTCGGGTCGTAAACTGCTTTTATATGTGACGAATATGACGGTAGCATATGAATAAGGATCGGCTAACTCCGTGCCAGCAGCCGCGGTCATACGGAGGATCCAAGCGTTATCCGGAATTACTGGGCGTAAAGAGTTGCGTAGGTGGCAGAGTGTGTCTGTAGTGAAATCGTGTGGCTCAACCATATATCCATTACAGAAACTGCTCAGCTAGAGGGCGAGAGAGGTTACTAGAATTCCTAGTGTAGGAGTGAAATCCGTAGATATTAGGAGGAATACCGATGGCGTAGGCAGGTAACTGGCTCGTCCCTGACACTAAGGCACGAAAGCGTGGGGAGCAAACGGGATTAGATACCCCGGTAGTCCACGCCGTAAACGATGGATGCTAGCTGTTATAGGTATCGACCCCTGTAGTAGCGAAGCTAACGCGTTAAGCATCCCGCCTGTGGAGTACGGTCGCAAGACTAAAACATAAAGGAATTGACGGGGACCCGCACAAGCGGTGGAGCGTGTTGTTTAATTCGATGGTAAACGAAGAACCTTACCCAGGTTTGACATCCTTGGAATTTCTCCGAAAGGAGAGAGTGCTTTATTGAGCCAAGTGACAGGTGTTGCATGGCCGTCGTCAGCTCGTGTCGTGAGATGTTTGGTTAAGTCCATCAACGAGCGCAACCCTTATGGTCTGTTGTATTTTTCAGGCCAGACTGCCCCGGTAACGGGGAGGAAGGGGGGGATGATGTCAGGTCAGTATTACCCTTACATCTGGGGCTACAAACACGCTACAATGGCCGGTACAAAGGGCAGCCAAAGCGCAAGCTGGAGCAAATCCCATCAAAGCCGGTCTCAGTTCGGATAGCAGGCTGAAACTCGCCTGCTTGAAGTCGGAATCGCTAGTAACGGTAGGTCAGCTATACTACCGTGAATACGTTCCCGGGTCTTGTACACACCGCCCGTCAAACCATGAAAGTCACCAATACCTGACGTGTTGCCTTCGCGCAGCCCTAAGGTAGGGGGGATGATTGGGGTTAAGTCGTAACAAGGTATCCGTACGGGAACGTGCGGATGGATTACCTCCTTTCTAGGGAGAAACTAGCATCAGAGCGGAGCAATCCTTCTGAGAGCTAGGTCGATTTCGATAAGTTGTAAATCAGTACTGACAACTTATGTATCCATCTTCGGATGGACGAGACATTCAGTTTCTGAACCTTTGTGAACTTGACGTTGATTGCACTATTCAGTTTTTAAGACAGAACGATAAAAAAGGAGCCCAATTTTGCGAGAGGGCTTCTTTTTTTATGCAAAAAATTAGCGCCTTCAACTCCGTTGGTGTACTGTTGAAAACAGTTGAAAAGTAGTATACTTAACTTGTCTTTTTAAACAATAAAAAATATCAAATCAAAAAATGGCTATACCAAAATGGCAGCAAAACGTGCCAAGTAATCGCGTAATATTTCCGATGCGTTATTCAGTATTGCGCCGAGCTGGCGCGGTTATATTTGTGGTGGCATGCATCCTCGGTAATAGCGTGAATATATCTGGAGTGGTTGCGAGTGGTATCCAGCCGGAACCAATTACCCAGCATGCTTCACGCAATGCGTGTGGGCAGGTTTCGTCGAATCGGGCTCGCTGTCTCTCGACTATTTCAACGGAGCGAGTGGCGGATCCTATCACGGCCAGTCCGAACACGAGTGGGTTCTATGGTCCAACCGAATTTCATACTGCCTACCAGCTTCCTTGTACTCCTGGGGGTGTGGTGCAGGCGGTCTGTGCGACGCCGTCAACCTATGGCCCAGAGACAATTGCCATCGTGGATGCGGGTGGCTATGCGAGTACGAGTGGGACACTAGAGGCAGATCTACAGACGTATACGACTCATTATGGTCTGCCAGCGTGTACGGCAGCAAATGGTTGCCTGACAATTGTCAATCAAACTGGCGCCCCATCACCATTGCCCGCAAATGTGAGCAGTGGTTGGAGCAATGAAATTGCCCTTGACGTTCAAGTTGCTCACACCATATGCCAGACCTGTAAGATAGTATTAGTTGAAGCAAATGATGACACGCTGACAAATCTAGTAGCAGCAGAAGACGCGGCGGCAACTTTTGCTCCCGTGGCAATATCAAACAGCTGGGGGGCAACAACCGATGTCAGTGCTTACGACAGCCACTTTACGCGTACTGGTGTGGCTGTGGTGGCTGCGACTGGTGATAACGGCACGAATAACAATGGCCAAAGTTGGCCGGCAGATATACCGGCAGTTATTGCTGTGTCAGGTAGCACATTACGGCTGAACACGAACAATACTTGGGCAAGTGAAACATTGTGGTCTGGTTCGGGCGGTGGCTGCAGTACTTCGTACACTGCTCCAGCATGGCAGACATCGAGATCAGACTGGGTCACAAATGGCTGCAGTAATGGTGGCCGGGCTTTTGGAGACGTGGCGGCTGACGGTGACCCGAATACCGGTGCAGCCGTATATGTTGATTCTGGATGGTATATGGTGGGAGGAACTTCGCTGGCCTCACCACTCATAGCGGCGATGTATGCGCTTCAGGGTGCTATGCCAGCCGGAACAAGCGCGGTAAAGACCTTGTACCAAAATAGCTCACAAACAGCCTTTCACGACATCACATCTGGTAGTGATTGCGTAACGAGTGGCCAGTTGGATTGTACAGCCAGTGCGGGGTTTGATGTCCCCACTGGGCTGGGGGCTCCTACTGGACTAAGCGCGTTTGTGGCTGATCCTACGCCGCCGTATAACCTTATGGCCAGCCACATAAACCAAACGCAACTTAATATCTCTTGGGCCACTGCGTCTGCCCTCAACGGTATATCGAATTACCAGATATATCGTGATGGTTCACTAACCAGCACAAGTACAGCGAATGGCTTTAGTGACACGGGCCTCACCCCCAATAGCTATTATACGTACTACCTTAAGACGGTTGATAATAAGGGGGGTGTCTCGTCGCCATCAGAGACGCTTGCGGCCGATACGTTCTTGCTGCCTGATATCAATCGTGATGGGCACATCAATCTACTGGATTTCAGCTTGCTCGCAAGCAAATACGGCCAAACAGGAGGTTCGCTAGGACGAAGTGACATTAACGGTGATGGGGTAGTCAATCTACTGGATTTCAGCTTGCTCGCAAGCAAGTACGGCACAGAGTAGAAAGGGTGACACAGGTTAACTGCTGGAGGGTACCTGCTTACGTGGTGCCAGGAGATGACGAACCTTTGTAGCGTAGCTAGGGTTGAGGAAGTATAGAGCTGCGAAACCAATCACTAACACTGCAGCAGTACTCATGAATATCGTAGTACTGTGCTTTGCGGAAACGGCAACAGGAAATATGACTGCGATGTTCTGCGTGGCCGGTATTACGCTACCCGCAACAGGAGTACTGTCGACGTACGCAACGGCGCTGTACGTCTGATTACCATCGGTGTAGGTCAGGTGATGTTCACCTGGTGTAACGTTTGTAAAGGTGGCAACACCATTTCCATCTGTCTTCACTGTCTGCACCACTGAATGTAACGAGACTTTCTGATGGATGAGCGGCTGATTATTTTTGCCGAGTACAGTTACGCTGACAGTGTAGCCATTCGTCATAAAGTGCTGAACGCTCATTTTAGTCTGCGTTCCATCAGTAGCTTCGGCAACCACTTGATAATAATACGTCGTTCCTGGCGTGAGAGGTGTCTGGTTGCCGAGCTTAAGACTGGCGGTCATGGTTTGGCTCGCTACGTTCGTACGGACAGTAAGACTATCTGGGGCGGTACCATACAGGGCGTATATATTGAGGTTTTGATCACTCCTAACGCTAAGTGTGGCAAAGCTATACTCTGGACTAATTTTTGTCATGAGGTGAGGAGCCACTAGGGGAGATATAGGTACAGCTGGCGTAGTCGGGGGGGTAGGAGTAGCTATGGCGGCAGTAGATTTTATCGAAGTGCCACTTGTAGGAGATTTAGCACTTATGACTGGCGTTGGTGTAGGCGCAGGAGCCGGTGGGCTTGTGAAGCCGATTGAGGCATTTGAAATTGAGGGGTTTGTATAGCTACCACTACTGGTTGCGTTAGCATTACTTATAGCTAGCGTTGCTGTTCCGCTTGGCACAAGCGCCGTTACACTGAAGGTTGCAATCAATGAATCAGAGCTGACGCCTCCCGAAAGATTCCCGAGTGCAACGGTGAAGCCGCTTCCGGAGACCGTTTTTTGAAGCTGGGCGGAAAAAGGTGATGCCGACGTGTCCACGCTGTTTAGCCTGAGTAGCGACGAGTCAAGGCTTACAGTTGCTTGTACACCATCAACGGTTGCACCAGGATTAATGCGCAGAGAAAGAGTCTCAGAATTACCATCTTGCAGGCTACTTGCGCCAGGCGAGATATAAATAACCCCACTTCCCGCGAAGGCAAGCTGAGTAGTAAGGGGCGTCAGGAGAGTGCCTACGAGGAGAGCACTAAGAAGCTTTTGTTTAATATTCATTATTTATTTTTTACCTACTACTAGAGTATAAACACAAGGCATTCTCTTTGCAACGAGGTGCAATTAATCTGTCAGTTACGGACGTCTGTCTATTAACTGTTGAGTTTTATATGTTTTTTCGCTAGAATACACCGGTAGTTCACAGCAAGGGGACATAGCTCAGTTGGCTAGAGCACCTGCTTTGCAAGCAGGGGGTCCGGGGTTCGAGTCCCCGTGTCTCCACCATATGGGGGCGCAGTGCCTAAAGCGCAGCGTCTCCACCATTTACAATTTAGGGGCGATTAGCTCAGCTGGCGCGGTTTACCGCAAAGATATGTAAGAGCGCACAGCGCTTTAATCAGCTGAACGTCACTAAACCGAGAACTGCGGTATCAGACTGCGGTTCAAAACCACATACGTTGTGGGCGATTAGCTCAGCTGGTTAGAGCGCGTCACTGATAATGACGAGGTCGGAGGTTCGAGTCCCTCATCGCCCACCAAATATGAATAGTCCGCCTTGTGGCGGATTCTTTATAAAAGTACTAAATTTCTTCAGGGGAAAACCTGTTGCAAATATGACTACGGAGTAGTCTTGACCGCCCCTGTTTAAAGTAGTACAATCTTACGGTTGCTTGAGTTTAGACATTGAGGCGTTGGTTATCCATCACTCATGGCTAAACCGCCAAGCTTTAAGCTTAAACTCAAGCGAAAAACTCTTAATCAAAAGTCTTAATTTATGGGGCTGAGGTAGAGTGTCTTGAGTCGTAATTTAACAACTAGATCAAGTTAGAGAAGAGATAAAGTAAAAGACAAACGGCTATTGGAATTACTGCCGCGATTTTATGCGCGGAGTAGTACATACCAATAACTAGTCAATTGCACTTAAGACAGTATTGAGGTTTACGATGTTTACATCGTAGTGAAAAACCCTTCGGGGTGTCTTGTACTGAATTTCGTAAAAAGTTACTCAAGCGCGCACAAAGGATGCCTTGACATGTAATACCGAAGAAGGACGTGATGAGCTGCGAAAAGCCACGGGGAGCTGCTACATAAGCTATGAACCGTGGATGTCCGAATGGGGAAACCCGGCTGGAGTAATGTCCAGTCACACCTGTCTGAATATATAGGATAGGATGTAGGTAACCGCCTGAACTGAAACATCTTAGTAGGGCGAGGAAGAGAAAGTAAACAACGATTCCGGTAGTAGTGGCGAGCGAATCCGGAACAGCCCAAACCTTATTTGCTTTTGTCTGGTAATTTATTACCGGGCAAATAAGTTAGTAGACGAATGTGAACAAGGGGTTGTGACATTGCAAACATCCTTGTGTGGGAGCTGATTTATCAGAGTCCACACGAGGCAGCAGGTGCTACTATTAGCCTGCATAAGGTCAGAAATTAGCATTGCGAGCAGAAGCAGTTGGAAAGCTGCGCCATAGACAGTGAAAGCCTGGTATGCCAAGTGATGCTAACCTTATATTTGCAAAGAGTTTACTGTGAATATACAGATTTATCTGCATGTTTAGAGTAAATTCGGTTGTCGAGTAGGTCGGGACACGTGAAACCCTGACTGAATCTGGGGGGTCCACCCCCCAAGGCTAAATATATTACATGATCGATAGAGAACAAGTACCGTGAGGGAAAGGTAAAAAGAACCCCGGGAGGGGAGTGAAATAGAACCTGAAATTGTGCGCGTACAAGGAGTCGGAGCCTGTATTTATACGGGTGACGGCGTGCTTTTTGTAGAACGATCCAACGAGTTATTTGCTACTGCAAGCTTAAGTCATATGACGGAGGCAAAGCGAAAGCGAGTCTGAATAGGGCGCCATAGTAGTAGTAAATAGACCCGAAACCAGGTGACCTAACCATGGGCAGGTTGAAGCGTCGGTAAAACGACGTGGAGGACCGAACCGTAGCGAGTTGCAACACGCCCGGATGACCTGTGGTTAGCGGTGAAATGCCAATCGAACCTGGAGATAGCTGGTTCTCCTCGAAATAGCTTTAGGGCTAGCGTGACGTGGTAGCTGGTAGGGGTAGAGCTCTGTTTCGGAATGGGGGTCGCAAGATTACCCACCCTTGACAAACTACGAATACTATCAGTGGAATCGTTGCAGTTAGAACGGCGGGGCTAAGCTCGTCGCTCGAAAGGGAAACAGCCCAGATCACCATCTAAGGTCCCTAAGTCTATGCTAAGTGGGAAACGAGGTGAGATTTCTTAAACAACTAGGATGTTGGCTTAGAAGCAGCCATTCATTTAAAGAGTGCGTAACAGCTCACTAGTCAAGAGATCTTGCGCGGAAAATGTAACGGGGCTAAGCATAGCACCGAAGATGTGAACTTCAGTTTTAACTGGAGTGGTAGAGGAGCGTTCCTCTCTGCATTGAAGTCGAATCGTGAGGTTCGGTGGAGCGTGAGGAAGTGAGAATGTTGGAATGAGTAACCATAAGGCAGGTGAGAATCCTGCCCGCCGAAAGAGCAAGGTTTCCTGGGCCACGGTAATCGTCCCAGGGTTAGTCGGTCCTAAGCCGAGGCGCGTAGCGTAGGCGATGGACAACAGGTTAATATTCCTGTACTGGCATGTATTTGTTATATGTGCGCGGCATAATAGTCAGAGCGGATTCATGGTTATATCCGTCTAAGTAGGAGAAACGCCTACGAGTGAAACGGCCTTTAGGCTGAATTCTGGCAAAGGTGCTGACTAGAAAAGCAATATAACGCGTGGTACACGCCATCCGTACCGCAAACCGACACAGGTGCTCAGGTCGAGAAGACCAAGGCGTACGAGTGATTCTTCGTTAAGGAACTCGGCAAACAAGCGACCGTAACTTCGGGATAAGGTCTGCCCCCTCACTGTGAGTATCACAGATTGAGTATTGCCAGTTTTCTTTTTGAAAACGAAGCCGGTAACGATGTACTAGTTTGTAACTATCTAGTGCAAAGTACCAACCAAGTAAATTTTGAGACATATCAGAAAGAAAGCTGACCCCAATAGCTCGCGTAGTGTGGTAACTACAGTGAGGGGGCCGCAGCTAAAGAACCCATGCAACTGTTTACCAAAAACACAGGTCTGTGCTAACACGAAAGTGGATGTATACGGGCTGACGCCTGCCCAGTGCTGGAAGGTTAAGGGGAGTTGTGTATGCAGCGAACTGAAGCCCCAGTGAACGGCGGCGGTAACTATAACCGTCCTAAGGTAGCGAAATTCCTTGTCAGGTAAGTTCTGACCCGCACGAATGGCGTAATGATATGGGTACTGTCTCAACGAAGAGCTCGGTGAAAGTGCATTGACGGTAAAGATGCCGTCTGTCCGCAGCAGGACGAAAAGACCCCGTGGAGCTTTACTACAGCTTGACATTGAGCCGGGTTATAACATGTGTAGGATAGGTGGGAGACTTTGAAACTCAGACGCTAGTCTGGGTGGAGTCATCAGTGAAATACCACCCTTGTTATGACCTTGTTCTTACGGGAGCCACAAAATGTTGATATTCTCGATGAGTTTTACTTCTAAACGAGGTGCAGCCCTACTCGGTTGTATTTTGTAGAAGTATGTGTGAATGGTGCGCCTTTGGCTTACCATTCACACGACTCGTTGAGTATGAATATCACCATTTTCTGGCTTCCGGACCGTGTCTGGTGGGTAGTTTAACTGGGGCGGTTGCCTCCTAAAGAGTATCGGAGGCGTTCAAAGGTTGGCTAACTACGGATGGAAATCGTAGTGATAGTGTATACGCATAAGCCAGCTTGACTGTGAGGCCTACAAGCCGAGCAGGGACGAAAGTCGGAGTAAGTTTTCCGCTGTCCGTACAATTGTACATGATTGTGGTATCGGCAGCGCTTTCGGATAAAAGTTACCCCGGGGATAACAGGCTTATAGCGCCCAATAGTTCACATAGACGGCGCTGTTTGGCACCTCGATGTCGGCTCATCTCATCCTGGGGCTGGAGCAGGTCCCAAGGGTCCGGCTGTTCGCCGGTTAAAGAGGTACGTGAGCTGGGTTCAGAACGTCGTGAGACAGTTCGGTTTATATCCGCTGTGGACGCAAGGAAATTTGAGAGGATCTACCCCTAGTACGAGAGGACCGGGGCGGACGCACCGCTGGTGTATCAGTTGTTCTACCAAGGGCATTGCTGAGTAGCTATCGTGCGGAATAGATAAGCGCTGAAAGCATATTAAGCGCGAAACTAGCCTCAAGATTAGATTTCCCTATGAGACCCCAGAAAGACTATCTGGTTGATAGGCGCAAGGTGTAAGTACGGTAACGTATGTAGCCGAAGCGTACTAATAGGTCCATCGACTTTTTACGACCTATGAGACAAGCCCATTTGCTTGGGTCTGGCTCATAGGTAAAAAGAGTGCATATTGACTAGTTATTGGTGTGGTAACACACTAGTTTGTTTAAAACTTTATCGTCTAACTTGTAGGACATCGAGTATCGCAGCACTTTCTTTCCTGAGTGAGGGAAAAGCGCAGCCGGAGTCGGCGAATTTATTTCGCGACACCGCGCGATGGGAAAAACCGTAGGGTTTGTCCCATTAAGCGAAGCGTTCTCGGTGCCCATAGCGAGAGGGAAACACCTGTTCCCATACCGAACACAGCAGTTAAGCCTCTCAGCGGTTACAATACTTGGGTCTTCTAGCCCTGGGAAAATAGCACGGTGCCGTTTTATAAAAAAGACTTCCGAAAGGGAGTCTTTTTTAGTGCACCGTGCTATTTTCCCAGGAAAATGATTGATTAAAATAGCACACGCCTCTTTTCCGTTGAACAAAAGGGCCCTGGTGCCGTCATATGATAAAACGATGTAGATACAATAAAATTAAAAAACTATAGTTGACATAAGCAAAAAGCTATGATACCATAAGCACAGTTCGAAAGGATAAGAGGGTTTACGAGCCATAGTTTGGCATATCGTAGGCCTTTTTCTTTTGAAGCCCAATATTATTAAACACTGGGAGGTGTTAAAATGGCAGGAACTAAAGCAGGTGGCATGGCCGCAGCAGCTACTAACAAGAAAAAGTATGGTAGTGATTTTTATGCAAAGATTGGCGCCAAGGGCGGCAAGCTCGGTAAAACTGGTGGCTTTGCAGCAGGTGATGAAGGACGCGAACGCGCACGCGTGTATGGCGCAATCGGTGGTCGTATTTCACGACGTACCAAAAAAGCCTAAGCTATCGGCGTATAAAAAAGAGCCTCTTCTTACAGGCTCTTTTTTTGTGTCTTTCGGTAAGGCCGGCATAAACGCGACTGCGTGACTTGCCAGCCCGTGCCACAGTTAGAGCATCTATAGGAGCTCCTAGTGGTCTGTAGGCAATGCTCGTGACAGGTTGGGCAAGTCGATCGTACATGCAACCAATCACGGTAACTATCGAGAGAATCTTGAATGTACTCTTCATTAATACGTAGTCGATAGTTATTCGAGAGCTCACGAGCCTTATCCCAGGCGGCAATCTCAATACGCAAAAGCTCCATGTCACTTGTGTAATCAGTGTGTCCCAATAATGCATGGCCGAGCTCGTGCAAGAGGGCCCACTCGCCACGAGTATTGTGGAGCGCTGTTTCTGAGTAGGAAATGAGTTGCTTGCCGGCATGCCAAGAGAACCGATTCGAGGCTACGAATCGTAGCCGGGGGTAGTCTTCCTCTAGTCGCCGAAGAAGTGTAGCGGCTTTATGTATAACGTTGTCTGGCATAATCATAGCATCCATATATAACTGCTTCATCGGGGCGCATTGCGGGTAAGATTGGTGGAATCTGTAACATGGGAGTCTCGTACTGCTTCATATCCTTAAGCAGTAGGTCATGAAACCTATCGAGGTAATGTCCAGCACCGCCACCAATAACAATGGCTTCTGGTTCCAAAATAGCAATAAGCTCAATGAGACCGGGCGTAAAAGTTCGAACAATTTCCGCCCAGATGGCTTTATCTTCGATTTCTGAGGCCATTTTGCCATACTTCTTGACAATGGCACTGCCGGACCCGAACGTTTCCCAGGGTACTAGCTTGCCATGGTGTTCCAGTAGGATTGTTCTGCCACCACCATCGCCGATTGTTTCGTCAATCTTGCCATCGACCGTAAGGCCGATACCTATGCCGGTGCTGATGGTCACATAAAGAACTCTTTTATATTGTTTTTTTAATAACATGTATTCACTAAGGCCTGCAAGCTTTGCGTCGTTTTCTATGCGCATTGGGCACTGGGTAATGCGCTCGATATCCCTGAGAAGATGCAATTTTTTCCAGTTCGGACGGTTGCCTAATTGCTCAACGATGCCTTGCGTGCGGTCAATTGAGCCAGGTGCTCCAATGGCGCCCGCGCGAAAGTCATGTGTAGTAAATGAGTCTACGGCATGGGTAAGCTCTTCCAAGAAATCCTCGTATGTTTCTGGGGTTGGGAATTTAATGGACTCCTGAATAACCCCCTCGTCCGTCAACGTGGCAATCAGGGTTTTTGTTCCTCCAATGTCGATAGCTATGTACATACTACGGCTCTTACTGTGCTTCCTTTATGCATGTAGTGTACCACCTAGGTTTGATGAATGAAAAGGACGGCAGAACAAAGCAGTTGAACACAAAAGTTATAAAAATACCCATGGGTTGCCCATAAGATGTAAAACAGGTATAATACATACTAATCTTTTGGATGAGCCAACTGGATCAAGCGCATCGCTGATTTTGATGGTTTGCCCGCGAGAAATACACTATACAAGGAGGCACGTAAGAAATGCCAAAGAACGTAAACGTAACAATGGACGATTTGCTCGCTGGCTCTGAGCTTAAGCAGCTCGAAGCGGGTGACGTCATAGAAGGAACAATCAGCTCGGTTCGAAAGCACCAAGTCTGGATTGATTTAGGCCCAAGAGGGGTGGGGGTGGTCATGCGCCGAGAGGTCGGGCACGGTCAGTCACTCGAGGAAGGTCATCCCGTCACGGTGAGTGTTATCGATCCGGAGATGGATGAGGGCTATGCATTGCTGAGCATGCGCCGAGCTGCCAAAGACCGCGGCTGGGATGAACTGCAGCGTGTGTTTGAAGCCAGTGAAATTATTGAGATTGTTGCCTATGACGCCAATCGCGGTGGACTGTTGGTGGAGCTCGAAGGCATTCGTGGCTTCTTACCAGTGTCACAGCTGGCTGCGGGACATTACCCACGGGTTAGTGGAGCCGATAAGGATGAGATTTTACAGAAGCTTAATGCACTTACTAATAAGCCTATTCGAGTCCGTATACTCGATGTGAGCCGCAAAGATAACAAACTTATCTTTTCTGAAAAAGAGGCCGTCAAGGACGATATGCAAGCTCGTTTTTCCGAACTGAAGGTTGGTGATGAGGTTGAGGGAATTGTAACGGGTGTAATTGATTTTGGTGCATTCGTGAATGTTGATGGCATCGAAGGCCTGATTCACATCTCAGAGATTAGCTGGGAACGTGTTGAGAACCCACGGGATTATGTGAAGGTCGGCGAAACGGTCAAGACAAAGATAATTGCTATTGATAAAGATCGACTCTCGCTCAGTCTCAAGCAGATGACCGAAGACCCATGGCTGAAGGAAGTAAAAGCCTTCAAAAAGGGTGAAAAAGTCGAGGGCAAAGTAACTCGCATTACACCATTTGGTGCATTTGTGCAGCTAAGCCCAAGCGTAGAGGCACTTGTCCATGTTAGTGAAATGGGCGATGACGAAAGCATTGATCCGGAGAAAATCTTCCAGCTCAATGAAAAGAAGTCATTTAAGGTCCTTGATATCGATACGGATGCCCGCAAGATATCATTGAGCCTTAAAGGTACAAAGTAACTTAAGGCGTGAGCCCCGTGGAGCTTATCTCCGCAGGGCTTACGGTATGGGCATTCAACGTAATAAGAAGGGAGCACACATATGGTAGCATCGATAGAAGTTGCAGATACTATTACTGTCGGTGAGCTTGCAGAAGTGCTCCAATTACCTGCAACCAGACTCATTGGTGAATTATTTAAAAATGGAATCGTCGCCACGATTAATGAGCGACTTGATTTTGATACAGCTCAAATAATTGTCAGCGAACTAGGGCTCGACGTGGAACTCCACAAGAAGAGTGTAGAAATCGAGCCCGTGAAGCGTGTAAAGACTGCGCCAAGCGCCAATGCAACTGAGCGACCGCCAGTAGTTGCCGTAATGGGCCATGTTGATCACGGCAAAACGAGCCTACTCGATGCTATCCGCGGCGCCGAGGTCGCGAAGAGTGAAGCAGGCGGCATAACGCAGCATATCTCAGCCTATCAGGTAACCCATAAAGGTAGAGTTATTACGTTCCTTGACACTCCTGGCCATGAAGCATTTGCTGCTATCAGAGAGCATGGGGCGCATCTGACGGATATTGTTGTTATCGTGGTGGCTGCAGATGATGGCGTGAAGCCACAAACAATTGAGGCTATACGATTCGCACGAAAAGCAGGCGTTCGTATTGTAGTGGCTATAAACAAAATAGATAAGGAGGGCGCAAATGAGGCCCTCGTGAAGCAGCAACTGGCAGAACAGAATCTCCTTATCGAAGAGTGGGGTGGTGATATTATGGTGGTCCCAGTTTCTGCCAAAACTGGCCAAGGTGTCGAATTACTTCTCGATATGCTACTTCTAGTGAGTGATGTAGAAGAATTACGTGCTGATGCGACAGCTCCAGCGCGCGGACTTATTATAGAAGCGCATCTTGAACACGGGCGCGGTCCAATTGCACATGCGCTTGTCGAGCAGGGTACCTTGAGACCGGGGCTGTTTGTTGTGGCGGGTCATACCTACGCAAAAATTCGAAATCTCGAATCAACAACCAGTGAGCCACTTACCACTGCCGGACCATCGACGCCAGTCGTGATAAGTGGGTTTAAAACGCTACCTGAGTTCGGCGACCCATTTGTCATCGTGCATAGCGAACGTGAAGCAAGAAGTATGGCGGAGGCAGCTGCGGAGCAGGCGGGTAAGACGCACCGCGCTGATATGAACAGTAGTGAACTGCTGCGTATTATTAGTCGCTCAGACACCCTGCGGGAGCTTCCTGTTATTATTAAAGGTGACGTACAGGGTTCACTGGCATCAGTTATAGATAGCATTAAGAGCATCGACACCGAAGAAGTAGCGGTACGTGTCATAAGCTCGAGTGTTGGCATCGTCAATGAGAATGATGTGCACATGGCGAGTAGTTCTGAGCCGAAGGCTATAATTTATGGTTTTGGTACAACTGTGCCGAATAACATCAAACAGCTCGCCAGCCGTGATAGCGTATCAATCCGCTTATTTACCGTCATTTACGAACTAATAGATGATGTTCGTGAAGAACTCTCGAAGCTACTTGCTCCAGAGGTAATCAAGAAAGAACTCGGCGTACTAGAAATTAAGGGTGTGTTCAAGACAACTAAGACTGAAATTATTTGTGGTGGTGAAGTACTGAGCGGTAAGCTGACAGCACCTGCGCAAGTAGAGATCACGAGAGGCAAGAATGTCATTGGCGAGGCTAAGCTTACCGGGTTGAAGCGTGGGCCCAATGATGCAAAAGACCTTGCCGAAGGTGAACTGGGGGGCATTAATTTGCAGACTAGTTCTCGACTTGATCTAGAGATCGGCGATACGTTGACAGTATTTACCCTAGAAACAAAGGAGCGCACTCTTTAAAAGGAAGGGTGTACAATAAAAGTATGTTAAAGCTCGATAACAGTTTACTAGAAGAACTCGGACTCGGAAGCTTGCCAGATGACCAAAAGAAGGCAATGCTCCAACATATTTATGAAACGCTAGAGTTACGCGTGGGCACGCAGTTAGCCAATCAGATGACGGATAGGCAACTCGAAGAATTTGAGCAATTCATTGATGCCGGAGGCGATAATAACCAAGACCAAGCTCTACATTGGCTCGAGACTAATTTGCCAAATTATAAGCAGGTCGTAAATGATGTATTTGAAGCTCTCAAAGCTGAAATTAAGCAAACAGCTCCACAGATTGTAGCTGCTAGCGTACAGCAGGCCCCATCGGTTCAAGGGGGTGCTCAAGGTACCCTGTCGCAGTAATAGATTGAGAGAAGTGAGTTACGCCAAACCTAAAATAGCCCTCTAAAGGGCTATTTTTCATATACAAATGGTGGAGTATGGCGGAGTCGAACCGCCGACCTCGGCAATGCGAATGCCGCGCTCTAGCCAACTGAGCTAATACCCCACGGTGCTAGACTAGCTACATCTTACGGATTCCGACATCTATCTTCAAGTACTCTTTGGAGTGGTGGTAATTCGTTCTAGGCTTTGGCCGTAGCCAGCTATGAACGCAGAGGCACTCATTTCGGATTTACCAGAAGGTTTCAACGTATCAATCGCAAGGGCTCCAGTATGAGTCTGGATAAGGAGGTCTTTATTATAAACGTATGCTGTACCAGTGGCTGCATTCATGACATAGGACCCCGCGACATGAGCGGCTGTAACAATGACGTCTTTAGTGGCAATGGTGGTATGACTTTTTGGCCACTCAAGATAAGCTCGTATCTCTCGCTCAAGCATTGTGGCGGGCTTTTGAAAATCAAGCGTGCCATCTTCTTTGGTGAGTTTGCGAGAGTAGGTTGGCTCTGAAGCCGCTCGCGTTGCAGCTTCTTGCGGAACGGGTCGTAGGGTGCCGCTCAAATATTGGGGGAGTATGTTGCACAGTAATGTATAGCTTACTTTAATCAAATTCTGGGTTAATGTCGGGGTGGTTTCCCGGGGAACTATCTCGTACGGAGCTTGTGCAAGTAGAGGGCCTTCATCCATCGCCTTCACGAGCAGCATAAGGCTTACGCCAGTCTGCTGCTGGCCGCTTAAAATAGCAAAGGTTATAGGATCGGCTCCCCGCCATTCGGGCAGGAGGCTAAAGTGACTGTTCACAATTCCGAGCGGAAAACTATCAATGACATCCTGCCCTACGATAATGCCAAAATCAATAAGCACCGCAACGCGACTCTTGAAACCGGCTGTCGCTATTTTGGTCGATAGCTCTGTTCTGTCTGTGGTAGTAATGATACGTAATCCAAGTGATTCAGCCGCGGTAATGACCGGTACGGCCCCTCGGTGCTGCGGTGGTCTTGGTTTTGTGATAACCGCTTCAATAGAGAAGGAGTTTGCGAGTAATTGCAGTGAAGCTGCCGCTACCGGCCCGCTCCCCAAAAAGACAATTGGCTCAGTAACTATTTTAGCCCCAGAGTTCGGCATTATTCTTAATCTCCGCCGCGTAGTCGAGCGGTTCTAACTTACCTTCACTATCCAAAATGTAAAACGCATCGGACTCCTCTTTGATGTGATCGATGAAGACGATGCCATTCGTATGATCAATCTCGTGCTGGAACACCCGTGCTAAAAACCCATTTGCCGTCACGCGTACTTCTTTACCGTGTTCATTGAGGGCCTTCACGCGAACCTTACTATATCGTGGTACCAGACCATATACATTCTTGACGCTTAAGCAACCTTCGTAGTCTAGCAACACCTCACCTTCATATTTTGTTATCTCTGGGTTGATGAATACCCGGAAGGTCTTATCGGCTTTGTCATCAAAGTCATTGCGTATCACTACGACTCTATGCAAGGCATCGATTTGTACAGCTGCCAGTGCCACACCAACTTCATGTTCACGACTCTGCTCCCACGAAAGCGTTGCCTCTTCCATGTCGGCTATGAGCTGCTGTATGTCATCTCCAATATAGCCAACGCGTTTCGACCGTTGGCGCAGGTGCGGATTAGGTAGGGTTATAAGTTTTCTGCTCATTATGGGTAGTATAACAGATAGTCACCCTTCTTTTAACGGATACATACTGCCGCCGGTGAATGATTCTGCTCTACACTACAACAACGTCGTTGGGTCTATATCATGCGACCAGCCGGAGGGAAGCGTTTGAATAATGTCGACTAGCTGGCTCCGTGAAGCACTTTTTATAATCAGTTGCCATCTAAATTTACCGTGCTCTCGTGTATGAAAACTTGGCGATGGACCTTCGATAAGAATCGTGGGATGAGATTTCTGCAACTTTTGCTGCAATGCAGAGGCGGTTTTCTCGGCAGCTTGAGTAGTTGCCCGGGCGCAGGTGAGTTTTAGGAGAAACGTGAAAGGGGGGAAGCGAAAGGTTTTTCGCTCGTGAATTTCTTGATCATAGAAACTAGACCAATCTTGAGTCGTGGCTGCGCGAATAATTGGCTGATCTGGATTATATGTTTGAATAATGACCGATCCAGATCGGTGCCCACGACCAGTTCGTCCGACAACCTGCGTCAAGAGCTGGTAGGTTCGCTCACTCGCAGAATAATCAGGTATTGCCAGGCTGCTATCGGCATTTAAGACGCCAACGACTGAGAGCTTGGGAAGATCAAGACCCTTTGTAACCATTTGGGTGCCGACAATAACATCGATAGTACCCTTCTGAAGTTGTGCCAATTGTTCTTCAATCTGGTCTGACTTTTCGATGTCACTGTCGAATCGATGGATTCTTGCCCCCGGGAATAACCGTTGTGCTTCCTCTACTACCGCCTTTGTCCCAATTGTTTTGAGCAATATATCGGTGTTGTTACACTCGGGGCAAGAAGTTGGTAGCGGCCACGTTCGGCCGCATACGTGGCACCGAGTCAGATGAGTATCACTGTGGTAGGTGAGGGGTAAATCGCAGTGCGTGCAGAGAGCCTGCCAACCGCATGCGTTACATAGTATGGCACCTGCCGTTCCGCGTCGGTTCAAAAATAAAAGTGCTTGCTCTCTGTTTGCGAGTGCTTCCTGCATAGCGCTGATGAGACGGTCGCTCACGATAGTGCTCTTCGCAAAATTGCTTCGCTCGCGCAGGTCAACAATATGGGTCGTGACTTCATGTGTGGTAGTGTGATTCTGTGTCGCCAACTGTTGGAGCGTGAGAATTGGTCGATTTTTGGCCGACGCCATATAGTATTCCTCAACATTCGGCGTAGCCGACCCACTCACCATGCAGGCATCATGTAGCTCGGCAAGTTTCGCGGCAACTCGTTCGGTGCGGTAGTACGGAGCATTCTCGTTCTTGTATGCCTGATCATGAGCTTCATCTATAACAATGAGTCCCAAATTACGCAGTGGCGCAAACAACGCCGAGCGTGGCCCTATGACCACAACCGGCAATTCGCTGCGAAGGATTTCATACCAAATGTCCCTGCGTTCGGCAGCGGTCTGGCGTGAATGAAGTACGAATACTGGTGCCGATAGGCTTTCTTCCAGACTTTTTACAAGTTGGGCGGTTAGACCAATCTCTGGAGTTAATATAATTGCTGAACGATTTTCTTTCAGTGTCCGTATCGCGAGCTCTATGTATATTCTTGTTTTGCCGCTTCCAGTAATTCCGTGCAAAAGATGATAGCCACTGCTTTGAATCTGTTGCAAAGCGCTCCGCTGCTCGCTAGTAAGTTCGGGCAGTGAGGCGCTACCTGCAGATGTGCTACTGCTGCTCCCCGTATTCATTTTTGGAAAAGCAGTACTGGGCGGTAGAAAAAGTCGAATAACTGAACCAAATGATGCAGGATAGTAGGCGTACAGCCAGTTTATGAGCTGTAGAGATTCGGCGGGTAGGGGAGGTGCTTGAGCAATAGCCGCAATAGGTTTCACCGCAAACGCTGGTTCGGCAGCGATACGGGCGACAATACCCAGCACTGATCTATTGCGCAAGGCAATTCGTACAACACTACCGAGCTTAAGTGCCACCGAGGAAGCATACGTCAGGGTAGACTTACCATGGTAGCTCATGTCTCCCACCAAAACCTCGTAGTAGTTCATCCTTCCAGTATAGATGACTCAGTACAGATTACCGAAACAACTTGTCAAGTAGAGCATAACTTGTTGTTACAAAAAATGGTGTTGAAAAGAGGGCGCTAGATTGCTATAGTACGTACAGCACGTTGTCGTTACGACAATATACGTTATGTAAGAGGTAAACAGGTAGGTAATCATGCTAGATGTATTCATCACTTCCAGAGTTCGCCGTAAGATAATCGTGATTTATGCGAAATACCCTGATTTTAAAACGCATGTACGAGGCCTCGCCAAGCTTATTAAAGAAGATGCCGGTAATATTCAGCGAGAGCTCAAGCGACTTGAAAAAGCGGGCTTTCTTATCTCCGAAAAGCAGGGAAATACGAAAATCTACCACACAAATAAGCAGTTCGTCATCTTTAAGGAACTGCAGAGTATCGTACTAAAGAGCCAGCGTACACAGCAGAAGCGCCACATTTCGTAGATTTCCATGGTTTTTTATTGTGTCTACCCCTTGTCTCACGTATCTTAACCTGGTATACTCTCCGAAGTATGATAGAAGTTACCCGCAAAGATAGTAAAGAATCTGCCGAAAACCTTGTTCGTCGGTTTAATCGCCGCGTTCAACAGTCAGGTCTTGTGCTGACCGTGAAGCAAGGTCAGTATTTCGAAAAACCCTTGAGTAAGCGCGAGCGTCGCCTGAAGGCGATTGTTCGCAATCAGCGCAAGGCACTAAAACTCAAGCGCATTAAACTCGGCCAGCGCTAGTTTCCACTGCAATCGATGATAAAACAGCAGCTTCAAGATGATGTAAAGGCCGCTATGCTCAGCGGTGATTCGGCGCGCGTTGAAACGCTCCGGGGGCTTAAGAGTGTGATTCTATATGCTGAGGTGGCGGCTGGTAAGCGTGAAGAGGGCTTGGGCGACGAAGAAATCCAAGTTCTATTTGCTAAAGAGGCCAAGAAGCGCCAGGAGAGTGCAGATTTATATGTACAAGGGGGTGCCCCTGATAGAGCGCAAAAAGAGCTTTCCGAAAAAGCTATTATTGAAACGTACCTCCCGGTGCAGCTAAGTGAGGCCGAAATTCTGGCCATAATCGAAGACGTCATAGCGACACAAGGCGCAACTGGTCTGCAGGCAATAGGGAGTGTCATTGGTGCTGTTAAGCAGCGTACGGGTAGTACTGCTGACGGAAGTGTCATTGCAAGATTAGCAAAGGAGAAGTTACGGTGATACTACTGATGGGGCCGGCTGGGGCAGGCAAAAGTATGCAAGGTCACAAGCTCGCGGACGAATATGGCTATGCCTATATTTCTACTGGTGAAGTCTTCCGTTTACTAATCACAGGGCATCGCCGCGC
Source organism: Candidatus Saccharimonadota bacterium (assembly GCA_027450065.1). Lineage (GTDB taxonomy): Bacteria > Patescibacteriota > Saccharimonadia > Saccharimonadales > UBA4665 > JAGXIT01. The sequence continues at coordinate 75,842 of DAIDKK010000001.1, forward strand.
AGAAATGCTCGAGGGCAAATTACTGAGCGACGCCGAAACGATTCATGTACTCGACAAAGTACTCGATATTATTGATACCAAGGAGCAGTTTATCCTTGATGGTTTTCCACGGACTGCGAATCAGGTTACCTGGATGCTAGGCGAAATTGCAGCCGGTCGTTTTGAAAAGCCAATCGTTGTTCATTTGAATATCGATGAAAATGAAATTCGAGCACGACTCAGCAAGCGCGGTCGTATTGATGATACGGACGAGGCCATCACCCAGCGGTATCAAGTGTACCAGGAGCAAACACAGCCAATTTTGCAGCAGATGGCTAAAGCGGGTATCGTGATACACGAATTAAGCGCTGTTGGCACGCCACTCGAAATCCATAAAAGTATAGTCACTGCTCTAGGTATCTAGGTATGACACCGAAAACAAATCAAGAAATAGGTGCGATGAGGAAGAGCGGGTTTATCCTCGCGAGTGTCCTTGAAAAAATTCGCCGTGAAGTTATGGTAGGCATGACCCCCAAAGAGGTATCAGTACTGGCGGCCGCGGAAACTGCACGTCTCGGAGGCAAGCCTGCATTTAAGGGCTTCGAAGGCTACCCAGATATTATTTGTATATCCAATAATAACGAGGTGCAGCATAGTATCCCGAACGAGATAGCCTTTAAAAACGGCGATATCGTTAACTTTGACTACGGCATTTCATACGAGGGTATGATAACTGATGCAGGCATCACAGTATGTATTGGCGGTAGCCCCGATAAAGCAGCAGCTCGTTTACTGAAAGGTACCGAGGAGGCTCTGTATGCAGGAATCGATGTTGTGCGTGAGGGGACTCGAATCGGAGACATTTCGGCAGCAATCGAACGAGTGCTGCATGCCTATGATCTCGGTATCGTCCGTGAACTAGTTGGCCATGGGGTTGGTCACGAACTGCATGAAGCACCAGAGATTCCTAACTATGGTCGTGCTGGCACGGGCCCAGTGCTAAAGGCCGGTATGACCATTGCCATCGAACCAATTACCACACTCGGTAGTCATAAAATATTTAGTGCTCATGACGGCTGGGCACTTTTAACAGTTGATGGAAGCCGATCAGCTCAATTTGAACACACATTGCTTGTCACTAAAGACGGCTGCGAAATATTGACACAACTGTAGATAGCTTGCCATAGCGAAACAATAAGCGGTATACTGGGGTCACTATGCGCGACGGCTCTGCGACTTTTCATTACGTTGGACTCGATATTGGTACCTCACATGTACGTTGTGTGATTGGTGTGCGAGATCAAAACGCTGAAGACCCGAATGCAATTTCAATTATTGGGCACGGCATGAGCGCTAATCAAGGATTACGCAAAGGGGTGGTGATGCACGTCGATGATTCAGTCGATGCGGTCGTGAATGCCATCACGGAAGCTGAACGTATTTCGGGCGTGCGTATCGAACATGCAACGGTCAATGTAAATGGCGTGCATGTAACTGGTATGAATTCGAGGGGTACGATTGCGATAAGCAGTCCAAACCGAGAAATTACTGCCGAAGATAGAGATAGGGTTGAAGAGGCTGCGGCAATCGTGAAGCTTCCAGCTAATCGTGAAATTCTGCAGGTTTTTGCCAAAAACTATCGGCTTGATGGTCAAGACAACCTCAAAGACCCGGTTGGGATGCATGGCGTACGGCTTGAGGTCGACTGCCATATTATTACTGCTGCGACGCCAAATGTTCGTAATCTAGACCTTACGCTTGAGAAAGCGCAAGTTTCTCCTCGTCACCATACGGTTTCTGGCTTGGCGGCGGCCGAAGCAGTGCTTGATCGCAAACAAAAAGAGGCGGGCACTGCGGTTATAGACATTGGTGCCGGCACAACCAATCTCGCGGTCATAGAGGACGGTGAAATCCAACATATTGCCGTTATACCAATGGGTGGTACCCACATAACGAACGATCTTGCTATTGGCCTTAAAACAGATCTCGAGGTCGCCGAACAGGTAAAGCTCAAGCATGCACGCCTCGGCGATTCCACCGATAAGACATTCCGAATTATTGTCGATGGAGTTGGCTATACATTTGAACAGCTTGAAACCAATATGATCGTAGAGGCTCGTGTAGAAGAACTATTTGAGTATGTTGATAAAGAGCTTCAACGTATCCATCGCTCGCGTAAATTGCCAGGTGGTGTTGTGATTGTGGGAGGAAGCGCTCTGCTACCAGGATTAGCAGATTTTGCGAAGGAACAGTTACAGCTACCGGTCCGAATTGGTAAAATTCGAGGGCTTGTTGGTCTCGTGGACACAGTGGATGATCCGGCATTTGCGACTGCCACAGGGCTTATGCTGTTGGATGTACTGCTAGCTCCCTTTACGGCCGAGCATGGTTCATCTGCTCAATTATTGAGCGGGAACCTATCTTCTATCGGAAAGCTCCTCAAGAAGCTTAGGCCTTAAGTATCTCTTGAAACAGATTTTTGCTCGCTGCGGTTTAGCCCCATTCATAAATGTACTCGCTCTATATTGGTGCCTCTGATTTTTGTATACACAGCCATTGAACTGTAAGCCAGCCTCGGTTATACTGACGTATAGAACGTAAGACGAGGGAAGAGAATCACATGGCACAGGCAGTTGATCCGGCGATTGAGACTTTTGCACGAATAAAAGTAGTTGGCGTCGGTGGTGCAGGTGGCGCAGCTATCAATCGGATGATTGAATCTGGCGTCGAAGGTGTTGAGTTTGTCGCTATTAATACTGATGCGCAGGCTCTCCATAATTCTCAGGCATCGACCAAAATTCATATTGGTCGTGATACTACCCGAGGTCTTGGTGCGGGCGCTGATCCAACTGTTGGTGAGCGAGCGGCCAACGAATCACGCGATGAGATTCAGCAGGCGCTTGAGGGTGCCGATATGATATTCATCACGATTGGCGCCGGCGGTGGCACGGGCAGTGGTGCTGGCCACATTGTCGCTGAAATTGCTAAGAGTCTGAACATCCTGGTTATTGGTTTTGCAACCAAGCCTTTTGCTTTTGAGGGCGAGAAGCGCCGCAGGAATGCAGAGCAGGCAATTGAGAAACTACGAAATGCAGTTGATACCCTTATTATTATTCCAAACGATCGCTTACTACAGACAATTGATCGTGCCACACCGCTACTTGAGGCGTTTAGGGTGGCGGATGATGTACTACGTCAGGGCGTACAAGGGATTTCAGATCTTATCACAGTTCACGGCCTTATAAATCTTGATTTTGCTGATGTAAAAGCAGTCATGAGTAATGCCGGGTCCGCCCTCATGGGGATTGGGCGGGCCAGTGGTGAAAACCGTGCCGTGCAGGCCGCTCAGCAAGCGATTGAGTCGCCACTTCTTGAAGTATCGATTGACGGTGCGAGGGGTATCCTGTTTAACGTAATCGGAGGCCAAGACCTCTCGATGCACGAGATTAATACTGCTGCCGAAGCTATTACTGCCGCTGCCGATCCTGATGCAAATATCATCTTTGGTGCAACAATTAGCCCAGAGCTAGAGGGAGAGATTATCATTACGGTTGTGGCGACGGGCTTTGATGCATCGTACTTCACAAATCGACGAACCACCACCACTCCTTTTGAGTCCGAAGGCCAACAGAACGATGCTTCTTCTGTCAGACCACTCGATACTACTGTAGATGATAAGGCAAGTGAGCACGACATGGAATCAATTGATATGGACATCAAGGACACGCATGCTGAGCAGGCCTCTGATTTTGCTAACGAGGCGCCGATGCCAAACATCTGGTCTCTCAACGCCCACGGAGAAGATGAGACAGAACAACCAGAGAACCAGGATAATTTCATGAGTACGCCAACTGTCTCCGACGAAGAGAATGAACTTGAACGACCATCATTCTTGCGCCGACTTACCAAAAAGCGTCAAAAAGATGACTCTAGCGAGCCAGATAAGAAATAACAGATACAAAAAGCAATTTTCGTACTAAATAATACACCATAAAAAGTCTTTACGAGCGCTATAGGTAGGGGTATGATAACTTTACGAAACGCTATATGTGGCGCTCATTACTACCTGTAGTAGAGAGTGATCGCGGCCGTACCTTATAAACAAAATCTTAAAGTAAAGGGCCAAAGGATGAAATGTAGCCAATGTAACACCGACGATACGAAAGTTATCGAAAGTCGGGACGTCGCAGACGGTGAGTCAGTCCGGCGGCGTCGAGCGTGTGTTGCTTGTGGGTATCGCTTTACGACCTATGAACGCGTTGAGCGTCCACAGTTGGTCGTCGTAAAGAATGATGGCACCAGGCAGCTCTTTAATCGGCAGAAACTATTAGCCGGTTTGTATCGAGCTTGCGAGAAGACCTCAGTGGCCAGCTTGCAGCTTGAGCAACTCGTACAAAGCATAGAGCATGAGCTGTACGCTTGTGCGGATAGTGAAGTGCGATCGGGCCGGATTGGTGAAATGGTTATGGATCGGCTGAGCGCTTTGGATGAGGTAGCCTATGTGCGCTTTGCCAGCGTCTACCGACGTTTCACCGATATCGCCAGCTTCGAAAAGGAACTTTCGCATATCAGGGAGCGTAAAACACACGAGTCATCGACGAGCGAACTGAGTTCCGTGAAGGACTAGGGAGGACTAGGTAGCCCGGTTGGCTCTCCAGATGTTTGAACGAGGTAGTTAAGACATCAGGAGAGCTTACCGACAGCCAGCTAGAGAGAGCGGTTGGAGGTCAAAACTCTAACAAACATATAAACATTAAAGCGGGTTATGCACTGAGGTGGTGCAGCTCGGGGAGTGAGGGTAGCAATATGGGGCAAACAACTGACAGTAATTTACGCCGGCTTTTTACGAAGCCAAAATCCAAGGCGTATGACCAGGTTACTTGGGTAAAAAGAGACTCAAGTATTAAGAATCCGTTTACCGGGGAACTAGTGTTTGGCCAAGAAGGGGTTGAAATACCGGAGAGTTGGTCAATGAACGCGCTCAATATTGTGGCGCAGAAGTACTTTACTGGCACGCCGGGTACAAAAGAGCGTGAGAACTCTCTGAAAGATCTCATCGATCGAGTCGTTGATACTATCGTGCGGCAGGGCCAGCAAGAGGGCTACTTTGAGAGCACAGTTGACGCAGAGACGTTTCGCGAGGAACTAAAATACATCTTAGCAACTCAGCGGGCGGCCTTTAATAGCCCTGTGTGGTTTAATATTGGTGCTCCAGAGCGAGCACAACAGGCAAGTGCGTGTTTTATTCTTGGCGTCGAAGATACGATGCAGGCTATATTGCAGTGGTATACCGACGAAGGTATGATTTTTAAGGGTGGATCTGGTAGTGGGGTAAATATTAGCCCAATCCGTTCTAGCGTAGAGCCCCTCGGTAAAAGCGCAGGTACCGCTTCTGGCCCATTAAGCTTTATGCGTGGTGCTGATGCAAGTGCCGGTGCTATCAAGAGCGGTGGCAAGACCCGACGGGCTGCAAAGATGGTTATCCTAAATGTTGATCATCCCGATGTCGAGGAGTTCATATGGGCCAAGGCAATCGAAGAAGACAAAGCTCGCGCTTTGCAGGCTGCTGGCTACGACATGAGTCTGGACGGTAAAGATATCTTCAGTGTTCAGTACCAGAACGCCAATAACTCTGTACGGGTAACCGATGAGTTTATGCAGGCGGTTGAAGATGACAAAGACTGGGATTTGAAGGCAGTAAAAACTGGTGAAACGGTCCGTACCGTAAAGGCACGTGAGCTGTTCCATGAATTTGCTGACGCGGCTTGGCGCTGTGCTGATCCTGGAATGCAATTTGATACCATCATCAATAAGTGGCACACAACCCCGAACGCTGGTCGCATCAACGGTAGTAACCCATGCAGTGAGTACATGCACCTTGACAACTCTGCCTGTAACTTGGCGAGTATCAACTTGCTCAAGTACTTGAATGACGACTTTAGCTTTGACATCGAAAGGTTTAAGCACACCATTGAGCTTATTTTTACAGCTCAAGAAATCCTCGTTGGCTACAGCGTGTACCCAACTGAGCGAATTACTAAGAACGCAAAGGCATACCGCGAGCTTGGTATTGGCTACGCAAACCTTGGTGCGCTTCTCATGGCACAAGGCCTTCCATACGACAGCGAAGAAGGAAGGGCTCAAGCTGCAGCTATTACCGCTATCTTGACCGGCCATAGCTACGCTACGAGTGCTAAGATGGCTCGTAAGGTTGGTCCGTTTAGCGGCTTTCATAAAGATCGTGACAATATGCTCAAGGTTCTCCGCATGCACCGTGAGGCTGTCAACCATATTGACCCAAGCCTTGTTCCCGAAGATCTACTGAGTGCTGCAGCAACTGCTTGGGATGAAGCGGTGGAACTCGGTGAGCTCTATGGCCTCCGCAATAGCCAGGCGAGTGTACTCGCTCCGACTGGTACCATTGGATTGATGATGGATTGCGATACCACAGGTATTGAGCCTGACCTAGGTCTCGTAAAGGTTAAGAAACTGGTAGGTGGCGGTACGATGAGCATCGTGAACCAGACCGTACCACGAGCGCTGAGAGCGCTGGGCTATACCGATGAGCAGGTGAACGATATTATTGCCTACATCGATACAGAGAAGACTATTCTTGGTGCGCCACATCTTTCCAAGGAACATGAACCAGTCTTTGCGTGCTCCATGGGTGATAATTCAATTCACTACCTTGGTCATGTGAAGATGATGGCTGCGGTCCAACCTTTTCTGTCGGGCGCTATCAGTAAAACAGTCAACATGCCCGAGTCTGCTACTATCGAGGACGTTGAGCAATTACATATTGATGCGTGGAAGATGGGGTTAAAGGCTGTTGCCATTTACCGAGACAACTGTAAGGTTGCGCAGCCACTCTCTATGGCTAAGAAAGATAGTGATGAAAAGAAGCCAGAAGTAGCGGTAACGCCTCAAGTCGTAGCTACTGCCCCTAGCGATGACAATAGAATTGTATTAAAAGGTGCAGTGCGTCGCTTGTTGCCGCGTAAGCGCAACAGTCGTACCTACCGATTTGTTGTGGCTGATCTCAAAGGTTTCTTCACGGTGGGGGAGTATCCAGATGGTACGCCGGGTGAACTCTTCATTAGCGTTAGTCGCCAGGGTTCAACCCTAGCTGGCCTGATGGACTCATTCGCCATTAGCATGAGTCATGGTCTCCAGTTTGGAGTACCCCTCAAGAGCTACGTAAAGACATTGCGCGGTACAAGCTTCGCTCCATTCGGTATTACAGATGACCCAGAGATCCGTACTGCAAGTTCCGTAACAGATTACATCATGCGCCGCCTAGCGCTTGATTACCTGAGTTTCGACGACAAGCTTGAGCTCGGTCTAGCAACTCTTGACGATATGCCAGAAGCGCAAACTAGTCTTTTGGAACAATCAACAGAGGCGGTTACACCAGTTGTAGAAACTAGTACGCCAGAATCACAGGCGGATAGTAGTACACCAGTGGCTAGCCAAGCGATGGCTCCCGTAGTGCCCGAGCCTCACCAGAAGATCGCCATAGTAGATTCTACGGCTCCTCTCTGTTACAACTGTGGGAATCAGACCCAACGTTCAGGTAGCTGCTATGTGTGTACGAGTTGTGGCTCAACGACCGGTTGCTCATAGGACCAAGCAAGAATCAGTACATTACTGAGGTAGGACACCAAATACACCACTGCACGGGTACGCAGTGGTGTATTTTTGTGATACGCTTAAGCTATATGAAAGTTCTTGTGCTTTATAGGCCTCATTCGGAGCATGCTCGTCGGGTAGAGGAGTTTTTACATGACCTCCAGCAGGAACACGATATTGATAGACGGAGCTTACAGATATTTGATGTTGATAGTCGTGATGGGATTGCAACCGCGAGCATGTATGATGTTATGTCAACACCGGCCATAATAGTGACGGATAATCTGGGGAGTTATATAAAAAGCTGGATTGGTGAGGAGTTGCCGCTCATGCGTGATATCGCCGCCTATACATACGCCGGATAATCTTGCGAAAACGGGGAGCAAGGGGTATCATGACAGACAGAAAGGCACTTCTTTTGTGGGTAGTATCAGCAGAAGAATGAGCGGCTATCAACCGCGAAGGTCGTGAGAAGAAGCTTGTAGCGCAAGTAGTAGAACTCACCGGTTGCGGCTCGTCAGACCGAGGAAATAAGTGCTAAATGAGAGTCATCTCGTTTGGAAGCCAGATGGTACCGTCCAGTCTTTTTAAATAATGTGACTGGATTCTGGCGGACAAACGAGATGACTTTTTCTTTTGAAAGGAGAAAAAGATAGATGAAATTTACCTCAGGCACTCGGCGCAAAGCTTTGGAATACGAAAAGGACTGGGTTGAACGTTGGAAACAAGATAAGACGTTCGAAAGATCAGTTGAGCAGCGCCCAAAAGATAACTCGTATGTATTTTATGATGGGCCGCCATTTATCTCCGGCTCTCCACACCACGGAACGCTTTTAAGTTCGATAGTAAAGGATGTAGTGCCCCGATATCAGACTATGAAAGGCAAGCGAGTGGAAAGAGTTTGGGGGTGGGATTGTCATGGTCTTCCGGCTGAACGTTTCACCGAAAAGAAATTGGGTATCAATAGCCGCGAAGAAGTTTTAGGCTACGGGCTTGAGAAGTACATTATGGCTTGTCGCGCGAATATGGTCCAAACCAGCAGTGAGTGGGAGGACGTAGTTGATAGAATTGGTCGCTGGGTTGACTTCCAGGGCGCCTACAAGACTATGGACCGAGAATATATGGAGAGTGTCTGGTGGGCGTTTAAAGAACTCTACAATAAGGGAAAAATCTACGAGGGCGAGAAGGTGCTTATGTACTGTACGCTCGATGCTACGCCACTTTCAAAGGCAGAAGTCACGATGGACGCTGGTGCATATCAGGATGTCACCGATCCGAGCGTGTATGTAAAGTTTAAATTAACCTCGGAATCTATTGCTGAACTGGAACAGAGAACTGGTTTATCTGATTCGGTACTGCGGCAGGCGCGCATGCTGGCTTGGACGACCACTCCCTGGACTCTCCCGGCTAATACCGCTCTTGCCGTGAATAATGACCTTGCGTATGCGGTAATACGGTCTGAAGACGAAACATTCATAGTGGCAGAGAAACTAATTGGTACAGTATTTGTTGATGAAAAACACAAACCCCTAACTACTGAGATTTTAGGCAGGGTACACGGAACGCAACTTGTTGGCCTTACGTATGAGCCATTGCTCGGTGTTAATCGAGGTCAAAATGCCCATAAGGTTTGGGCGGCACCTTACGTAAGCTATGAGGAGGGTACGGGAATTGTTCACCTTGCACCTGCCTATGGCGAAGAGGATTTTGCCCTGGCTCGTCAAAATGACATCCCGATTATCCATACCATTGATGAAAATGGTTTATTTACCGAAAGCGACTGGAAGGGTCAGAATGTTTGGGATATAAACAAAACGATAGCCAAAGAATTGCATCAGCGCGGTATTGTCTGGAAAATTGAGTACATTCGACACAGCTATCCGCACTGCCATCGGTGTGGCACAAAACTTATGTATCGAGCACATCCGAGTTGGTTTATGGATATTGATGGCCAGCGTCAACAAATGCTTGAGCAGAATCAAGATATCAATTGGTTTCCGTCCCATGTCAAAAATGGTCGATTTGCGAAAAACATTGAGCAAGCTCCTGATTGGAATATCTCACGTGATCGCTTTTGGGCAACAGCTATGCCGGTGTGGAAAGGTACGGACAAGAACGGCACGGAGCATGTAAGAGTTGTTGGCTCGTATGCGGAACTAAAAGAATTATCAGGCATAGAACTTAAGGATTACCATCGTCCATGGGTTGATGACATAAAATTTACGATTGATGCTGTTGAATATGTGCGCACTGACAAAGTTATGGATAGCTGGTTTGAGGCCGGTAGCATGCCGTTCGCGCAATTCCATTACCCCTTCGAAAACAAGCAAAAGTTTGAGGATAACTTTCCGGGTGACTTCATTGTTGAATACGTTGGCCAAGTACGGGCCTGGTTCTACTATATGCATGCAATGAGCGTAGCCTTATTTGGCGAGAACTCGTTCAAAAACGTCATTGTGACGGGCAACGTGGCGGGTAATGACGGCCGTAAAATGAGTAAAAGCTACGGGAATTATACTGACCCTAATGAACTCATGGATAAATTCTCAGCGGATGCACTGCGTTTTCTTTTGGTCAGTTCACCTCTTCTGAACGGTGAGGATTTTGTTCTGCAGGATAAAGAAGTTGGCGATGTGCAACGTAAGCTCGCAATGATTTGGAACATGTACGACTTTTTTACAATGTATGCCGAAGTCGATGGTTGGGAATGGAAGGGATCTCTGGATGACCCGTCACCAGAGCTCCACAATCAGCTCGATGTATGGGTGTTGTCTAGATTACATCAATTGCAGCAACAAATGACGCAAGATATCGATACTTATAATCTGCCCGATGCGCTGAGTGGCGTCCTGCCATTCCTCGACGATGCGAGCAACTGGTATGTTCGACGTAGTAGGCGCCGCTTCTGGAAAAGTGAAGATGATGCCGATAAAAATGAAGCATATGTCACACTTCATTACCTGCTTGTTCGTTTAAGTATAATCCTGGCGCCCTTCATCCCGTTCCTTGCCGAAGAACTGTACCATAATCTTACCGGAGGAGAGAGTGTTCATCTGCGCGATTGGCCAGCCTTGGGAGCTATTCAATCAGATGTGTTAGATGACATGGCGCGTGCGAAAGGTATTATCGAGCACGGACTCGCAATACGTATGCAGAAGAACGAAACAGAATCACAGGTAAAAGTTCGTCAGCCCTTGGCTACCCTACAATATGGTGGCATAAAACTGAATGAATACTACGAAGCAATTATTGCAGAGGAAGTAAACGTAAAAACAGTTTTGTACGCCGAAACAGAAGACACGGTTGTCATCGATAAAACCATTACACCAGAATTGCACAGCGAGGGCATGATGCGCGAAGTTGTTCGTATTATCCAGGGGGCTCGTAAGCAGGCCGGTCTACAGGTTGATGATAGAATTATCCTTCGTTTGCATACAGACGACGGTGATTTAAATATGGCGATAGGCGACCACAAAGATACGATTATGGCAGAAACGCTTGCCCTCGAGATTGCCGATACTTTAAGCGATGGATATATGGTAGAGTCCAAAATCGAAGAGTCTGTACTTGCGGTAGAGCTTAAGAGGGCCGATTCCACTGATCGTAGCTTATAGGTTGGACATAGTTAACTCTTTACAAACAGAGGTAGTTTTGATACCATAGTGCAGATATAGGTTCTAAACAGGTCAGGAAGCATATGAAAAAAGCAGTTATTGCCACCGGTGGCAAACAGTATATCGTTTCAGAAGGTGATACCATTACCATTGAACGCCTTAAAGGTGCCGATGAAAAGGTAAATTTTGAGGCCTTACTTGTTATTGATGATGACAAGACATTTGTCGGTACTCCTATCGTGAAGGATGTCACCGTGAAGACGACAGTTGTTGACGGAGAAGCGAAAAGCGACAAAACGACAGCCGTACGTTATAAAGCAAAAAAACGCGTACATAAAGTACAGGGTCATCGCCAGTTGCAGACGGTAGTTAAGGTAGATCAAATAGCTTAGTAGCCGTACAAATGAAAGCCCACCTAATCCGCCCACGAGGGGCGGATTTTTTAATATTTATTCATAAAGGATAAACCATTTCTTAGTCTATGTAATTAATACTACAGCCGAGGATGAACCACAGTGAGGACATAGAAATACATCAGAAGCATATAACAGGGTAACGAAGCAAATTAGTTGTGGTATAAACTACATAAAGTAGCTCTATTTAGTTGTAAAAACTAACTGTAATTTTGTACACATTTTTTGGTTGTATACCCCCGTTATCGGAGGTATACTATCACCAGGAATAGTTCGAGATTAAGCACAAGCTTTTTGTCGAATCATCCAAAATAAACAATCTACATATACAAACCAAATACTCATGCTACAACCAGCAGCCTCTCTTACCTTATGGTGCTCGAAGCGCTTCCGTTTCAAGGCTAGTTTGTTGTCTCATTTTATCCCGCGATTCCGTCCACATTTCCTCCCCATCTTCTCCTTGCTCCTCCTACCCCTGTTTTTCCTCACGCGCGTGCCTACGCCCGCGTATGCAGCCACCAACAGCACCCTGAACTTCCAAGCCCGTCTCCAGACGGGCGGTGGAGCCATTGCTCCCGATGGCTACTACAACGTCCAGTTCAATCTCTACAGTGCTGCCACTGGTGGTACCTCTCTGTGGACTGAGATTCGTGACTACAACGGTGGTGCACCAGACAACCGTGTCCGGGTAGCCAACGGCTACCTGACGGTCAACCTGGGGAGTGTCACTGCCTTCCCATCCACTATCCCCTGGGACCAGCAGCTCTACCTCACCATGAACATTGGTGGTACGGCTACGACTGACACCTGGGATGGAGAGATGACCCCACGCCTAGCCCTCACCGCCGTCCCCTCTGCCTTCAATGCCAAGACTGCCTCCCAATTGACCACCAGCAGTGGTGCCCTTAGCTCTACCCTCAGCATCCAAGCTCCCACTGTCGGTAACCAAACGTTCCA
>DAIDKK010000002.1 GCA_027450065.1 Candidatus Saccharimonadota bacterium
AAGAGGCTGAGGCTAAGGCTGAGAAGCTTGAGCACCAGAAACACCGTGATGAAGAAGAGGCAGCCGAAGCCGAAAAGCCAAAGCGAGCCATTACGCCAACACGCTCACGCCTTGAGCGCCGTAGCAAAGGCTACCGCAAGGCCGCTGAGCAGATTGAAAAAGATAAGGTCTATGCACTCGCAGAAGCACTTGAACTTGCCACCAAGACGAGCAGCGTTAAGTTTGACGCAAGCGTTGAATTACATGTAAATCTTGGCGTTGACCCTCGTCAGGCCGATCAGAATATCCGTGCTAATCTAGTTCTACCACAGGGCACCGGGAAAACTATACGGGTGGCCGTCTTTGCCGACGATGCGATTGATGGCGCTGACGTTAGTGGCGTCGAAACAATTACCAAGCAGCTCGAAAAGGGTGAGATTAGCTTTGATACGCTTATTTCGACGCCCGCTAACATGGCTAAACTCGGGAAGTACGCTCGTATGCTAGGTCCACGCGGACTTATGCCCAATCCGAAAAGTGGCACAGTAACAGTTGATCTGCAAAAAGCAGTCGCAGAAGCTAAGGCCGGACGGGTTGAATATCGCGTTGATAGCACTGGCATTATCCACCTGGGGGTCGGCAAGATTAGCTTCGGTGGCAAGCGCTTACTCGAGAACGCGACAGCGGTCATGACAAGTATCAAAAATGCAAAACCAGCCAGCGTGAAGGGCACCTACATCAAGGCTGTCCACGTGACAACCACGATGGGCCCAAGTATTAAAGTTTCAACGACTGAGTAAGTCGTTAATCAGTACTGCAGCCGGCACAGTTGTAAAATTGTGCCGGCTGTATTGCGATTACCATCCCTTACACCGTAGAATGTATGCAACAGGGCAGGTGGGGGCTTATGTGCAATTGAAGGAGGGCAACGCTTTATCATGAGCGTCTATAGCAATACACAAATCAGACAAGCCATCGCCGACGATCATATCGTCTGCCATCCGTTTAATGACATGCATGTCAGTCATGCAAGCCTCGATGTAACACTGGGCTACTATTATTATCGCATTGAGCCTGCTAATGAGCGTACTATCTACAATCCGTTCGACAGAGAGGATGTCGAGCGTTACTTTGATGGCCCTTACAAGGCTATGCCACATGGTGAATGGGCTCGCTTAAACGGCTTTAAGCCGGTCGAGGGCATTCCGCTCGATCACCCCGTCATATCTCTGAAACCTGGTGAACGTATACTGGCTCATACCCATGAATTCTTTGGCATTAAACCACCAGGGGCATGCGAAGTTCGCAGCCGAAGCAGTTGGGGCCGCAATGGCGTTGCAGTATGCTTTGACGCCGGCTGGATTGACCCAGGCTATATCAACCGGCTGACACTGGAGATTTATAACCTTAATAACCGCGAAATGGTTGTCTTACCCGTGGGCGAACGAATAGCTCAGATTGTATTTCACGAAACAGGTGAAGTGGAGGGTACGTACGGTACTGGTCGTGACGGTGGTTTTAGCGGTAAATACCAAACAGGTACCGATATCGATATGCTTATTAAGAGCTGGTCGCCTAGCCTGATGCTCCCACAAGCCTACCGCGATGAACGATCAATGCCAGTGAAGATTGAGGGTATGAGCTATGACTGATGAACCAAAAATCACCCTTTTAGTTGTGCCTATGTACGAAGATGTGAGGACGGTATGACCGGTAAATATATTGTCATAGAAGGTGCAGAAGGGGTCGGTAAGACGACTATGGTCAACAGGGTGGGCGAGATGCTCACCAAAGCCGGGTTACCGGTAAAGATTATGCGAGAGCCAGATAGTCAAAATGACTTAACGGCACGAGCAATACGACACCTCACCCAAGATCCACGCTATCCGATGAACACCCGTACTGAGGTGCTTCTGTACAACGCTGCGCGGAGTCAATCACTAGAAGTTATTCGCGAGGCTCGACAGAACGGTATTATTTGCCTAGTCGACCGAAGTTATCTAACGACTCTTGCAATTCAGTACTATGGCCGCGGTGATATAAAAGACTACCAGCGTATCAATGACATTATTCAGTTTGCGGTTGCTGATATGCAACCCGACCTCATGCTAGTACTCGATGCCCCCGTCGAACAATTGCGCGCTCGTACCAAATCACGCTATGCTGGTGAACGTTTTGATGGACTTGACAGTGCTTTCCTGGAGCGCGTCAGAGCTGGTTACCTCTGGGAGGCGAGGCAACGAAACTTGCCCATTGTGTATGCAACCGGTGGTATTGATGAAGTATTTAAAGAAGTTTGGAGCCATGTCAGTAAGGTCCTCGCCGTCCGCGATAGAGCTGCGCCTTCCGAACCAAAGTCAGTGGCTGAAGTACTGGCAGCTAACCCGCCTACAAAAACCGGATCTGCAAATGATTCGGTAACAGCTGAGCTGCCGGCTACCGTATCATTGTCTCAGTCTGACCTACCAAATGGCCCGTATATCAAGAAAGATGCAGCCGGTATCAACATCATCACGCCAGCAGGCTATAAAGCTATTGCACCATACGTAACCAACACAAAAGCACAGGTATATGCCTTTACGAACGAAATTGCACCCCTGACAGTTGCAGCGGCCATGGCACGCCTGAGTCGTCGTGGTGATGATATGCGCGTCACGCTTCTCGATGAGTTTATTGGCAAAGAAGATAAGGATGGGCAACTCTTACAACGCGTCATCACTGCCTATGGTGATGATTCGGTGCAGCAGCTCGTCGGTCAGCATGTGGTAGTAGAGAATACGACCAAGCTCATGACTAAGAAGCTTGAGTGGGGGCGGCTTGCCGCCTACCTGGAGCAATCGACTAGGTACATATATTACGACCAGAAAGACGCCAATGGTCGGTACCGTTACTATGTACCCGAAAACCTAAAACCGGCTATTAGAAAAGAATACGTCAAGGCGATGGACACCATTTTTGACGTTTACAGTCAGCTCGTGCAAGAAATGACCAAGTATGTCCGTAGCACTTCTACCGTCCCCAAGAAGGAACAAGATGGCGCCTGGAAAGCAGCCACCAAGGCGCAAGCCTGTGATGCTATTCGCCAACTATTGCCTCTTTCGGTACAAACAACTGTGGGTATATTTGCCTCAGCACAAGCGCTGGAGAGTCTCATCATGCACTTGCTTGGTGATGATTTGCTAGAGGCGCGCACGACCGGGCAAGGTATTCTTGATGCCGCTCGAGCCGTCATACCTGCCATGCTTGAGCGTGCCGATAAACCCGAGCGAGGTGGCGCCACCATCGCATATCGGTCAAATACCTACCATACAGTAAAGGATATTGCTGAGAAGCTGCTTACGGCCAATTATAGCGCCGAAACAACCCCTGTTACCTTGACGAACCTATTTCCACGGAATGAGCTCGATGTGGTCGCCGATATGCTGTATGAACATAGCGATTTGCCACTCACGACTATCCGTGAGCAAGTAACCGAAATGTCTTACGACCAAAAAGTTGAGATTTTTAAGGCCTACATTGGTGAGCGCTTAAACAGGCGACATCGACCGGGCCGCGCCCTAGAGAATATACACTATAGCTTTGACTTAGTGGGTGATTATGGCATTTTTTGCGATCTTGCACGGCACCGTATGGTTGATGACTTTGAATGGCAATTAGTCAGCCCTCGCTTTGGCTATGAGATGCCGAAACTCGTCGAAGACGCCGGCATGACGGAGCTTTACGAAAAATGTTTTGATATTAGTCTGGCACTTTACAGCCGCTTACAATCCGAAGGATATACGCTCGAGGCTCAATACGCTACCTTGCTTGGTCATAAAATGCGTTGGAAGATGACCATGAATGCCCGTGAAGCATTCCACTTCATTGAATTACGGACAAGTCCACAAGGCCACCCTGGCTATCGCAAACTGGCGTACCAGATGTATGAAAAAATCACAGAGGTACACCCGCTCATCGCCGAGGCAATTAAGTTCGTTAATAAAGATGAAGACCCAGAGCTTACCCGTTTAGCTGCCGAGCGCTATACGCAGTACAAACTACAGCAATTCAATAGTAAAGCTTGACGCATACTACTCGCGCACGTATATTGGACTGAATGGCATTACGCACAGCAGAACAGCTACTCATTATTCTAGGCCTCCAAGGGCTGTGCTTCACAATGGTTGAAGCCTCGAGTAACTAACGCACTCGCTGCACAGTCCAAATCATAAGGCTTCAACCGAGAAGCCTTATGATTATTAGCAGTAGATTGGAAGATATATGACAGATTATCCCGTAGCCCGTTTTGATGCCGTCGCTATCCACGCCGATGCTTACGAAGGCTATCCGGCAGTACAGGCATCTATCATTGAGGCCGGCGATACGGGCGGCATCACTGCAAGTTCCTCCGAGCAAATGGGTGTATACCACTCCCGGTTAGGAAGCATCGCTGTGGAACAGGCAAAGCAGAACGATCCTGTGCCTAAAATATTTTGTTTTTTATAAAGTACGAATAGGAGAAATACTGTGGAAACATACGAACAAGAAGTAGTGGAAACACCTGAAGTTATTGCCATGCTCGGGCATTTAGCGGTTAGTCCTGAATCACATTACAGTGATGCGGCAGACAATTACAATCAATACCCCTACAGTGACTAGACCGACATATATATCTGTGATACAATACCCCCGTTACCAAAGACAGTGACTGGATGAAATCCTTAATTTGTCACCGAGGCGACGAAATTATTATTTCGCTCAACAAACGTTTTTGGTATCCCAGAAGCGTTTTCTTTATGTAACAACCGGATAGCGCATGGTCGAAGCGCTTCCAAACTCATAAAATAAAGCTCAACCCATGGGTAAGGGAACAGAGCAGCCCGAGCAAAACACATTTGCCCGGCGCGATGAGAAAAACCAATCGGTTTATCTCTATTACCCAGGATTTTATGGCTTTATCAAAACAACAAAAGGATGAAGTAGTCGCAGAAGTTTCTGACCTACTGACATCTGCCAAGATGACGGTTGTCGCTCGCTACCAGGGTACTACGGTGAAAGCCCTCCAGGCTTTACGCCGCGACGCTCGTGCAAACGGCACACGCATTAAGGTAATCAAGAATCGCCTCGTTATTAAAGCGATGCAGCAGCAAGCCGCTCTAAAAGACGCTGATACTAGCGCCCTTGACGGTATGCTTCTATACGCCTTTAATGCCGAAGACGAAGTGGCACCCGCCCAAGCACTACACAACTTCGCCAAGGCAAACCCTACCATTGAGTTTGTCGGTGCCTACGATGCAAGTGGTAGCTTTATGGGTGCAGAGGATGTTAAGGCGCTGGCGACACTCCCCGGCAAGAATCAGCTTATTGCTGAAGCTGTGGCAATGTTGCTTTCACCAGTTAATGACATCACCAACGCACTTTCGGGCAATCTTCACGCATTGCTCGATGGCATTGAAGCCAAGGCATCAGCCTAGGCTTCCGTAGTAGAACGTAATTTTAATTTTAGGAGAAAAGATATGGCTGATGTAAAGAAACTCGCCGAAGAGCTCACCAAGCTCACCGTACTCGAAGTTAACGAACTTAAGACCATCCTCAAGGATGAGTATGGCATTGAGCCTGCTGCCGCTGTTGCTGTAGCCGGACCTGCTGTTGCTGGCGACGCTGGTGCGGCTGCCGAAGACGAAAAGAGTGAATACGATGTAAACCTTAAGGATGCCGGCGCACAAAAAGTTGCCGTCATTAAGGCTGTCAAAGAATTGACTGGTCTTGGCCTTGGCGAAGCAAAAGCAATCGTCGATGGCGTGCCTAAGGTCGTGCTTGAGAAAGCTAAGAAAGAAGATGCTGAAGCCGCCAAGAAAGCTCTCGAAGCTGCTGGCGCAACAGTTGAACTCGTCTAGTAGACAGTTTACTTCGAAGAACTGCGCGTCATACGGCGCGCAGTTCTTTATTTTTAACGTATCGAGCCCCGCTAATTATCCACAGTTTTAGGAAATATAGTGCAACTATTTTGACTTGCTCCATTTGCTATGGTACTTTTAGTGTGAGGTATATTGCATATACAACAAAGTGTGTGAAAAAAGAGTAGACAAAGAGAGAAAAGCTTATGGCCGATGTTCCAGAGAAACAAATTAAAAGATTACGCGCATTAATTCAGGAAGCAGAAACAAATTTGGCAGCTGCGAATGAATTACTCGTGAGCCTAGTCGGTGATGACGAAAGAGTACAGCCTAGTATTACAGAAGAAATTCTTGGTAAGGTGATTGAAGGTGTCTTCGATGGTCAAAATATGGTCGGCAGCGATGGAAAAACCTATCCGGTGCCTGCTAACTATGCCAGCAAATCAAAGCTCGTACAGGGTGACATTCTAAAATTGACTATTGCCGAAGATGGCGCTTTCTTATACAAGCAAATTGGACCGATCCCTCGCAAGCAGGTTGTTGGCGCACTCAAGCTTGAGAACGGACACTATTTCGTGACCGTCAACGACAAAGATTACCGTGTGTTGCTCGCCAGTGTGACCTACTTCAAGGCAAAACCAGGCGATCAGGTTAGCGTGAACCTCCCTGAAGATGACTCCACTGCCGAATGGGCAGCCTTGGAAGCAGCACTGTAGGCTGTAGGCTAGTAGACAACAATTAATACAGATTACAGCAGTGGCAAAGTTATATTTTCGATATAGTGCGATGAATAGCGGTAAAACGACCAGCTTGCTGCAAGTTGCGCACAACTATGAAGAACGTGGCATGAAAGTTGTTATCATGAAACCCTCAACCGATACAAAAGGTAAGGCTAGGGTAGTATCTCGACTCGGCCTAAGCAGGGATGTTGACATACTCGTGACACCTGATGCCTCAATCAGGCAGTTGCTGAACGTATTCGATAACCTTGCTTGCATACTCATTGATGAAGCGCAGTTTTTGACGCCAGATCAGGTTGATGAACTGTTCTGGTTTGCGACTGACGAAAATATTCCCGTAATGGCCTACGGACTACGCACTGATTTTCAGACACAAGGTTTTCCGGGCTCTACGAGATTACTTGAACTTGCGCATGATTTGCAAGAAATAAAAACCATTTGCCGCTGCGGTAAAAAAGCCGTCTTTAACGGCAGGAAGCTAAACGGCAAATTTATATCCAAGGGAAACCAAGTCGCTATCGAAGGCGAAGACAACATTGACTACGAATCACTTTGTGCATCTTGCTATAAGAAACTTGTACAATAAATACGCTATTTTAGTAAAATTATAGTATTATCAGCGTATGAGCAATCCACACCCAGAAACGGTCTTTGAGCAGGCGCTTCGAGATCCTAATCTACCCAAATTATTCGAATCCGATTGGCATAAAGTGGCTGCTTTTGCCGACCCGTACCCCCGACTGCCGTACCAGTCTGTTATTGTGCCGTACCGACCCTTTAGCGATGAGGAACGCGTGCTCGGCGATATGCAACCACTCGAAGCGCTGGCGGTGGCTGCAGTGAGCTATGCGCTGCAAAAGAAACTGCAAAGAATATGTACGCCTGGACAGCTAGCCCTTATACACGCCGAAGGTTATGGCGTACCTGAGCACGGCCACACTCTTGTCTACCAATCATATGAGCGAAAGTCCGGAAAAGAGTTGTACGAAGGCCCCGTTCTTCCAGCTGAATCAGTAGAGCAGACACTGGCAGACCTGGCATTCACACCGGCTGAGCGAAGTACCCTATTATGGAGTCTTGACGCCCTACATCGTGGCTTTACAGAGTAATGTAATAACTACATTCGAATTCATTGCATAAACCACCTATACTATAAGGAACCATGGGGAAGGCATTATACAGAAAGTACCGTTCAAGGTCGCTCGATGAAATCGTCGGACAAGAACATATCACTACGACGTTGAGCAATGCGCTGTCTCAGGGCAAGATAGCTCACGCCTATCTACTGACGGGTCCTCGTGGAGTAGGAAAGACTTCTATCGCCCGTATTTTGGCACACCAAATCAATAATCTACCCTATAGTGAAGAGCCTAACCTGGATATCATCGAGATAGATGCCGCCAGTAATAATGGCGTCGAAGATGTCCGTGACTTGCGTGAAAAGATTCCATCCGCGCCGGTCGGGGCGAAATACAAAGTCTTTATTATTGATGAGGTTCACATGCTCAGTAAAGCAGCGTTTAACGCGTTACTGAAAACACTTGAGGAACCACCGGCCCACGTTATCTTTATTCTGGCAACAACCGAAGCACACAAGCTGCCCGATACTATTATTAGTCGTACGCAACGCTTTAGCTTTCGGCCCGTGCCACAAGCAAAGGTGGTTGCGCATCTTAAAATGATTGCACAAAAAGAAAACATCACCATTGATGATGAGGCCCTGGAGCTTATTGCCATACATGGGGAAGGTAGCTTTAGGGATAGTATTAGTCTATTGGATCAGGCAAGTAGTACAAAAGATCATGTGGCGCGCCTGGATGTCGAGCAGCTGCTTGGTCAGGTGCCAATGGACTTGATAGAGAAACTTTTGACCCAGATTGCTGCGAAAGACATGAGTGGCTGCTTGCAGACACTACAGACCCTCGCCGATCAAGGTTACGAGCCCGCTATGATTGCATTGCAACTCGGACAGTCACTCCGCGTTAAACTCATGACTACAGAGGAGAAAGTTGGCCTGTCAACCTCGACCATACTTAACCTGGCGCGAGATATACTTGATGTGCCAGGTGCCAATAATCCCCAGGCCCTTCTGGAAATCATTCTTTTAAAGTATGCTGCAAATACGAACGAAGGATTCCAGCAACCCGTCCCAGCAATACCTCAGGCTGCTGCGGTGCCCCAAACACCGAAGCCGGCGGAAAAAATTATCAGTTCACTAACTCTTACCGAGCCAGCTGCGCAATCTGCGAAAGACAGTGTCAATTCAAAAACTAAAGCTGACCCAGCATCAGTCCCTACAACTGAAGCACCACAAATTCAGGCGAAAGCTATTGACTCAACAGTTGCAGGCCTCTGGCATGAGGCCTTGCAAACCATTAAGCAATCGCACAATACCCTCTACGGTATCGCTCGTATGGCACGACCTACCCTAGAAGGCGATACGCTGACACTCGAATTAACCTTTGCGTTTCACCAGAAACGCCTCAATGAACCGCGTAATAAAGATATTCTGACTAAGGTTATGGAGCAAGTCCGTCACACACCGACACAAGTAGTGTGTGTGCTCGCTCAAAAGCAATCGAATGGCGCGGTAGCACCTACCGCAGACAGTGTATCAACCATTAGCAATATTTTTGGCGGAGCAGAGCTGCTAGAATCATAAATAGTACCGCGGAATAACACGGACGAAAGACATTCCTTATGGCAACAGCATCAACCCCACCGCAAAACATCGAGGCCGAAGCAAGCTTACTTGGCGCCATACTTATCGATACTGACGCTATTGTTAAAATCGCGGATCATATCAGCGTCGAGGATTTTTATGATGCCAAACATGCACGCATATATGAGGCATTGCTCGCTTTGTACGAACGCCGGGCAGCTATTGATGTGCTGACGCTCGCCGATCAGCTAAAAGGGAATGGTTTTTTGGAGATGGTAGGTGGCGCTTCATACCTTACGGAACTAACTAATTTTGTTCCGACTGCTGCGCACGTTGAGCAGTATGCCGACATCGTAGCCCAAAAAGCACTGCGTCGACGCCTCATAACCGCTGGGGCCGATATGGCAATCCTTGGACAGGACGAATCGAAAGTTTTGCAAGAGCTGATTGAAGAAGCAGAAAGTCGCTTATTTGAGGTGAGCCAGCAGCATGTTAAACAAAGCGTCGTAAGCCTCGAATCAGTTCTAGCTGAAAGCTTCGAACGACTCGATGATTTGCACAAGGACAAAGGTAAACTCCGCGGCGTACCAACTGGCTATCGCGATCTTGACGCAATGCTAGCTGGCCTGCAACGTTCAGACCTATTTATTATTGCAGCTCGTCCTTCAATGGGAAAAACCGCTTTCGTCCTTAACCTTGCCCACAAAGTTGCCACACAGGCGAAAGAATCCGTTCTTATATTTAGCCTTGAGATGAGCAAGGAGCAGCTTGTTGACCGATTGCTCGCCATGGAGTCTGGCGTTGATGCTTGGGCACTTCGCACAGGCAAATTGACCGACGATGATTTTGAACGGCTCGGTGAAGCCATGGGAACATTGTCTGAGGCAAAGATTTTTATTGACGATACCCCGGGCATAACTGTTAGCGACCTCCGCACCAAGGCACGCCGCGAAGCCCATACACAACAGCTTGGCCTTATCATTGTCGACTATTTACAGCTTATGAGCGGGGGCAATCGCTTTAGTAGCGAGGGCAATCGTGTTCAGGAAATTTCAGAGATTTCACGCGGGCTAAAGGGCATCGCTAGGGAGCTGAACGTGCCACTTATCGCCCTCAGCCAGCTGAGCAGATCAGTTGAAAGTCGTAGCCCGAAGATTCCGCAGCTATCCGATCTTCGTGAGTCGGGGTCTATCGAGCAAGATGCAGATGTCGTTGCTTTCCTATATCGAGAAGATTACTACGAGCCGGAGAGTGATCGTAAAAACATCATGGATGTACTTATCAAAAAGCATCGCAATGGACCGACCGGTGCGGTAGAACTATATTTTGATAGAGACAAACAGCGGATTCGCTCAATTGATGCCAGTCACGCTACGAACCCCTTTAGCGAGTAGTAGTATCCGTACGTTCCGAACGGTGCAGGGATGGTATACTAAAGCATAACGCTCATGAATAAGCAGCAAAACTTTCTACAACGGTACTGGCGACTCATACTTCTTGCGACAGGCATTGCAGTGCTGGCTTACTTTCTTTTATTCCGACAGCTTGGCGGGCTGACACATGCATACAGCAGCCCTGAACTGGCAAGCCAAGCTCAAGCCAGCAGCCTACGGACGATCGTTACAAATCCCGTAAACGCACCCTACAGTCTTTTAGTCTGGATTGGCCTACGACTAGGCCATCACAGCCTACTCATTACACGAATTGCCGCAGCGGTGGTTGCAATAGGCATGGCGGTACTATTCTACTGGGTAGCTCTCCATTGGTACTCAAAACGAGTGGCACTAGTAAGCTCAGTTTTGTTCGTCAGCTCAAGTAGCTTTCTCCATATTGGCCGTTATGGTACAGCTCTCATTCTGCAAATGGCCACCTTAGTATTGATAGCCACTGTTTTGCTCCATCGCCGCGCACAAAACGAGACACTGACAGCCTATATTATTGTAGCGATACTGGCACTATGCTTATACGTACCCGGCATCTTTTGGTTCGAATTACTCGGTCTCGTGCTGTTGCATCGGCATATTTGGCGATTATTCCGTCGCCTCGGACGCTTGCATAGCACGCTTATCGTCTTACTTGGCCTTGGTTTGGTCGTACCTATAGTATTGGCCGGTTCACAGCATCTTTCCGTTTTCCAACAAGTGCTTGCTCTGCCAGAGCATTTGCCCACGATACGTACAGTCTGGCAACACGCTCGTCAATTGGGCGAAGCAATAGTGTACCGTGGTTATTACTCACCCGATTTTTGGCTTTTTGGCGCGCCGTTACTTAATATTGCAGAGATTGTCTTATTCCTTACGGGTATCTTCGTAGTAGCCAGACCGCCACACTTACGGGGAAACTACTATCTTGCTGGTGCGGTGCTACTCAGCGTTATTTTGAATTTGTTGGGAGGTAATGCCACAATAGTCATGCTGATACCTCTTATATATTTGGTAGTTGCGGCAGGCATATATTACCTCCTGGATCAGTGGATGACCATATTCCCACGTAATCCGATTGCACAGGCGCTCGGCGTCGGGCTTATTTGTATTGTGGCAAGCTTTTCCGTCTACTATCACATCCAAGCTTACTATATCGCGTGGCCCCAGGCGCCTGAAACGAAGCAAGTTTATACAATAAAAAGCTAACCCTATCTGGTACAATATATGGTATACGTTAGGCACTAAGAAGGAGCTACTATGAGTCGATTTGATCAAGCTAAGATGCTTATGCAGGTAAAGAAGGTACAAAAGGACCTACAGAAACTTACTATATCTGTTGAGCAAGGTGATGGTGCCGTAAAAGTCGAAATTACTGGTGAACAGAAAATTAAAAAAATCCATATTGATCCTAAAAGCGTTGACTTAGATGATATTGGTACATTAGAACGTTGGCTTGAAGATGCCGTAAAGGATGCAATTGGTGAAAGCCAACGTGTCGCTGCTGAAAAAATGCAGCCATTTATGGGCATGCTCGGTAACCTCGGGCTATAATTCTGGTTTAGGATATTTCGTATGAATCTACTTCCGGCTGCGCTAGAGAACCTTATTCAAGCACTCGGTAATTTGCCGGGTGTCGGTTCACGCACCGCAGAACGATATGCCTACTACCTTGTCCGTCGTGAACCAGCGAAAGCGCTCCAACTCGCGGAGGCCCTCTCTGACCTTCATTCAGGAGTTAAGACGTGTCCTAAGACATTTGCCCTTATTTCTGCCGATGAAGAAGTTTCTCCACTGTATAGCGACCCAAAGCGTAACAAGAAAATCATTGCAGTCGTGGCGGAGCCACTCGATATTGTTGCTCTCGAAAAAACAGGTAGTTTTCACGGTACTTACCATGTGCTCGGTGGGCTCGTATCGCCAATCGATAACGTCACGCCAGAGCAGCTTCATATCACAGAGCTGATGGAGCGAGTTGACACTGACGGCGTAGAAGAGATTATCCTCGCGACAAATGCAAGTGTTGAGGGAGAATCGACGGCCCTCTACATACAACAGCAGGTCGGCGATAGGAGTGTTACCGTAACTCGTCTCGCCCGTGGCCTACCCATAGGCATTGACCTTGAGTACGCCGATCAAATTACGTTGAGCCGCGCGCTTGAGGGTCGGCAACAGTTCTAGCTCACGATAGTCGAGATAGTAGGCGCTCAAAACGAGGCAAGCTGTGACCATGATACTCGACTGTTTCAAGCCAGACGACGAGTGCTCGCGAAAAATGTAATGTCGGATAATCGACAGGATGATAAATCACTTCAAAGTCGAGGGTCTCTTCATCGAATGCTATGCAGTCGACAAGGTAATTATTCCCCTTGTAGTGTCGCCACAGTGTATTTTCTGGCACCATATCTGTCGCAATGGCAAGCATTTCTTTCAGCTGTTTTTCGCTTTTTTTCATGCTCATGGTAACAGCATAGCATAAGATAGTTTTTGTTCTGAGCACTCACGAAGTACAATAGAGGCAATGGAAGATACTATTCGCTCTGCGATAGAGCAGGCAAACCACATCGTTATTATTCAGGCCGATAATCCTGATGCTGATTCGTTGGGAAGCGCCTTGGCACTCGAACACATACTAGGCGATATGGGCAAAGATATCGTGCTGTACTGTGGCGTTAATACGCCAGAATACTTGCGCTATCTGGCGGGCTGGGACCGCATCATCGATACGATGCCGAGTCAATTTGACCTCAGTATTATCGTGGACGCCAGCACCTACACGCTACTAGAAAAACTCAATCTCTCGGGCCGGATGGCATGGGTAAAGAGCCGGCCAAGCATCGTGCTTGATCACCACGCCACCGTAGAGCACAAATTAGATTTTACGAACATGCAGCTTATTGATGGTACCGCAGCCTCGACAGGTCAAATTATTTTTGATCTTTGCGTAGCCAACAACTGGACAATGAGCGCGGCAGCCGCTGAACATTTGATGAGCTCCATCCTTGGTGATACGCAAGGGCTCATGAACGACCTTACGACGGCCAAAACGTATCGGATTATGGCTGAACTGACAGAGCTTGGCGCGAATCGCCCCCAACTCGAAGAGGCCCGCCGCGAGTATAGCAAAATGGTCAAAAAAATCTATCAATACAAGGGTATGCTTATACAACGTACCGAGTTTGCATCTGACGATCGAATTACATTTGTTCATGTCCCCCAGACAGAGATTAACGAGTATAGCCCACTCTACAATCCAGCTGCACTCGTGCAATTTGACATGCTACAGGTACGTAGTGCAGCTCTCGCTATTGTTTTCAAGACGTACGATGATGGTAGAATCACTGCAGCACTCCGTGGCAATAATGGCTACCCGATTTGTGGCAAGCTAGCTGAGTATATGGGCGGGGGCGGGCACGATTATGCCGCCGGGTTTAAGATTACTGATGGCAGGTCATATGAGGAAATTAAGGCCGAGTGCCTTCGCTACGCAACGGAATTACTTGATACGCCTATGGAGTCTTAGGAGAGTCATGAAACTATACAACACACTCACCCGGCAAACAGAAGAATTGCACCCCCTCCAAGGGAATACAATCAAGCTATACACCTGCGGTTTAACCGTCTACAGCCAGCCCCACATTGGCAATTGGGTAGGGTATATTTATTGGGATATACTTGTGCGGGCACTCAAAAATGCTGGCTACCAAGTTGTGCGTACGCAAAACTACACTGACGTCGGCCACCTTGTCAGCGATGATGACAGTGGCGAAGACAAAATGGAAAAGGGTGCTCGAGCCGAGGGCAAAACCGCGTGGGACATAGCCGAAAAATACATTGGCATTGCGGACCGTGAGGGCTACGACTTACTTGGTCTTGTACGGCCCGATTACCTAATCCGTGCGACGGATTATATTCAGCAACAAATTGCCTTCGCGAAAATTTTAGAAGAAAAAGGCTTTACGTATATTATTCCAGGTGAGGGTTTATACTTTGATACAAGTAAATTGGCCGATTACGGCAAACTTGCGCGACTTGACATTGCCGGACTCGAGGCCGGTGCCCGCGTACCCATCGAAGGCAAACGGAATATTACCGACTTTGCCATCTGGAAATTCAGCCCTATACAGCAAAAGCGAGACATGGAGTGGGATAGCCCCTGGGGTGTTGGCTTTCCAGGTTGGCACCTAGAGTGCTCAGTTATTGCCCGCGAAACCCTAGGCGATCAAATAGATATCCATACCGGCGGTATCGACCACATACCCGTGCATCACACAAATGAAATTGCGCAAACGGAAGCCGTGACCGGCAAGCTATTTAGCCAGTTTTGGGTCCACAATAACCATATTAAAGTTGATGGTACAAAAATTTCCAAGTCACTCGGTAATATCTATACTCTGCAAGACCTCATAGACAGAGGCTATGCTCTTGATGTATTTAAAGTGATGACTCTTTCCAAGCACTACAGCACCGAGGGCAACTTTACGTGGGAAAGCCTCGAATCTAGCAGGAATAGACTGAAACACTGGCAAGAGGCAATGGCAACACGCTGGCAAACAAATCGACTTCCAAAAGCAGATAAGGCCATAGATGCTGCCGACTTTAGTAAACAATTAGCAACTTCATTAGCCGACAACCTTGATACTCCAAAAGCGCTACAACTGCTTGATAGCATAGCTGATGCTGCACTCGCAGGAGCGGTCAGCGGTGACTGCCTTGATACTATCGGTTCTCAAGTGGCTACAATACTTAATATACAAATCGCAGTAGATGACATTACTACAGGGCAAAAACAGCTCCTAGACGAGCGTGAGCGGGCAAGGGATGATAAGGACTGGGCTAAGTCGGATGAGCTCCGCGATATCTTAACTGCACAAAAAATTGGGCTTCGTGACACTCCCAACGG
Organism: Candidatus Saccharimonadota bacterium; assembly: GCA_027450065.1. Lineage (GTDB taxonomy): Bacteria > Patescibacteriota > Saccharimonadia > Saccharimonadales > UBA4665 > JAGXIT01. Next base: position 15,582 of record DAIDKK010000002.1, read on the forward strand.
GGTACTCTGGTATCCCCTGTAAATACGCACCTGCTAGGGTACCGTAAATATGGCAATGGCATTGCCGACAACATGTTAAGTTGCCGACTTGACTCATGATGGTGAAGTTATTTTGAGGGAGTTTCCGCCTCGATCACCGCTTCCTCGGTAAGGATATCGCGGTTCTGCAAATAGTCAAGCACGACTATCCGTATGCAGCCGGCCACCGGGATAGCCACAAGGCCACCCAAAAGACCACCGAAATTGACACCAATAATAACTGACATGAAAACGAGGAGTGGTGACATATTCGTAGAGTTAGCTTGTATCCTCGGTTGCACAACATAATTTTCTATTTGCTGATACAAGATGTAGTACGCCAATATCACCGCAGCTGACGGTATAGAGTTGAAGAGGGCAACCGTCGTTACGATGATTGCGCCTATAGTGTGGCCAACCATAGGGATAAGTCCACAGACAAACACCACGACCATTAATGCAACCGGATAGCTAATATGCAGAATGAACAGCATCGGCACGATGAGCACTGCGGCAATAGCGGCGAGTAAAACCTGACCGTTGACGTAGCCTTGAATTACCTTATTCATTTCTCTCGCTAACCGTGCAGTATGTGTTTTTCGTTTTGAGGGTATGAGCTCCTCAATCATGTGCCGCCATTTCGGACCTTCTGTAAGCATCATAATTGTCAAAACGATAACTGTTACGGTCACAAATAAGCTACTCCCAATCTTGGAGAGCGTGCTAATGGCCGAGCTGCTAATATTCCCCAAACGGCTGGAGAGTTGGTCTGATAAGGTACGTACCTGGCCCTGCAAATGATGACTTGCCACAAAATGGCCGATCGGTCCCGTACCGCTTTGCGTATCACTCACAAGCTGAGGGACACTTTGCAAAAAGCTCGTTGTCTGTTTCGCAAGCGGAGGAACGATAGCGGCCAGGAAACCAGCTAACACAAGGACAACAAATATAACCGATATAGCTGTTGCCAAGCTTCGACTGCCGCGCTTCCGGCCAGGTAGTCTATTAGCTAGCCAGCGAACCGGAGCATTAAGTGCTAGACTTAGAAAAACAGCGATACCAATGAGAGTAAGCGTGTGAGCGCTCCTTCGGATAGCGACGAAAAGTATGTAGGTCAGAATTGCTAGAGCAATGACCCGCACAATAGTATGCGTCGAGATGGTGACCTCGAAATCTGAGTTATCTTTCGGAAAAAGTCTTGCCATTAGCTTTTATTATGCCACGTTGGGCGCCTAGTTTGCAAAGCCTTCTCGTAGACACCTACAATCTGAGCGCCAACGATTTGCGCATCAAATCGCTCAACGTAGGTTCGTTGCATCCGCGACAGACGAGTTCTGGCCGAATCATCATGCATCCACTGCTTCAGCAGGTCAGCAAAAGCTATTGTATTTCTGGGGTTAAATAACTGATCCTCGAAGCCGACCATAACTGATCTATAGCCCGGGTTATCTCCGGCCAGCACAACGCCGCGCGCTGCAGCAAACGCTTCAAGCAGACTAATACCAAAGCTTTCTCCCGCTGTACTGGGGAATACCGCAATATCGGCTTGGGCCAGAAAATCAGCTTTGCTTTCTTCGGCGACAAATCCAGCTAGGGTCACGACTTGTTCCAAGTGGTGCTGCGTTATAAAGCGTGTGAGGCCCTCCTTGAGTTGGCCCTTACCACCGATTGTAACCTTCCAGCCAGACGGCCACTCTCCCTGTTCATGAAGGTAGGCGACCGCACGCAGAAGTTCGAATGGACCTTTCCGCTCAACCAACCGCCCCAGGTAGACAATACGTTTTTGCGATGAGTCTGCCTTACCTCTCTTGAAGGTTTTCGAGTCAAAGCAATTCGGGACAACCACACTTGTAAGCCCATAATGAGACCTCGCAAACGCTTGGGCTGGCGCCGATACTGCCATCATGGCATCGAAACGGTGCGCAGACAGTCGGTTTATAAGTCCCAAACCGTAGCTTGCACAGGAAGCCAGCCTTGAATACGGCAAGATGTGGAATGTTCCGACGACTGCGGTATCTTTTGGCGCGATTGCCATGATACGTCCTGCCATAAACGGGCTGTACGGCGCCTGAATGTGCAGCACATCAAGTTGTAGCTCATCAAGCGCTGCCTGAAGTTTTGGCCAAGAAACGGGCAGGGGAGTAGAGAGTCGGTTGCCATTAAAGTGAACGTGCAAATTTCTACTAAGGCTGTGGACGTTCGGAACATCAGTGCGAGCTGTCTCGCCAACCAAATAGTGTACTTCATGACCTTGGCTACGAAGCCATTCACTGACGCGCAGAACATATTGCTGCACACCGTCAGTGCCATCAAGTGATTCATCGAGCACGAAGCCTATCCGCATACGCTACGCTTCTTTCTGAGTATTGGACTTGGCTATGGTTCGCTCGTAAAATTCGAGGTACATGGCGGCAACTTTCGGGTAGTCGAACTGCCGAACGTGCTTTTTTGCCCATTTTTCCCATAAGTCCCGTATGCCGGCGTCTTCAATCAGTAATCGAAGCCGATACGCGAACTCTTTGCTGTCGCGTGGATCGACAAGAGATAGTTGGCCCAGCCCAGTCATAACACTTTCGTAGCCAGGATTGTTTCCCGCAACTGTTACGAGACCGCTCGCCATTGACTCGAGCAATACAATACCAAAACTTTCGCCGTATATCGCTGGGGAACAAAATAAATCTGAGGTATGTAAAAGCTTACGCTTGGTCTCATCATCAATGTAGCCCAAAAATTCTACATTTTTAAGTTTCAATGTCTGGCTAAGCTCCTCAAGCTTTTCCCGGTCAACGCCATCACCGCCGATAAGTAGCCGGACATCCGGCAACTGTGCCTGCAAGAGCTGAAAAGCTTGCAGCAAGTACTTAACGCCTTTTCTTTTTTCAAGCCTGCCAATGTATAAGATGGTTTTAGGGCCGCGGCTCGGTTGCTGAAGATTCGCTGGCCGACGGAAATGCGCAATATGAATGCCATTCGGTATAATCTCGATCTCGGCGTCTGTCAGTGAGCGTACGTATTCAGCTGCCGCGTTGGATACGGCCGTAAATCCATCAATATGACGGAGTAGTGGTTTTGTGTATGGAGTAATAACCTTCGCGAGTGCTCGACTGGCCAGTGTTTCGGGTAATTTGGCATGAAAAGTTGCCACGTTAACCCCATTACTACGACTCAATATTTGTCGACTTAAGACCGGTACCCATGGCTCGTGGAAGTGAAGAATGTCGAACTGCTCATATTCGAGCATACTATCAATTTCATCAGTCAATACGCTCGCGCTAATCTGCGTCGTTGTGGCGAGAGGTGATTTAAAATCTGCCGCCGAGCCAAGAAATACAATACGGCGATCATGCCCCTCATACGGCTCCTTCAACTGAGGCGTAATAATAACCGCCTCATGACCAAGCTTGGTGTATTCGGTCTGCAAGGCCTTAACGACTTCCTGCACGCCGCCGCCCTTAGCAATGCTATAGGGACAAACTAGTCCTATTTTCATATTCTTTTTCAGTATAGCAGATGCTACTGCTTCCTCGACAATGCTTTCTTAAGTCCTGGTGGTAGCATGATAGCCATATCCTTCTTGGTACCAAGAATACTGGGTGTATGTGCCTTGGACTTCATCGTAGCCTGGCTGTAATCTTCGAACACGACACGCATGTGCTGCTCAACGATTGCATTATCAAAGTAATGATCACCTTCGGCGGACACGTGCCAAACGGGCAGTGCAATAGATTGAGTGCAATTATCAACCTTCAAAAACTCACTCGTGGTTCGCCAGTGCGTTCGCATGTCGTTGGCTCGCCAAAGTTTCACTTCAAAATCTATATATTCCTTGAACTCAAGTGCGTCCATGGTACGCAGTCGACTACGGCCGGCCGGTAAACTTCTGTAAAAACTTTTCATGAACGTTCTGTTGAGAATACCGTGGTGGGTTATAAATGCAATTGGCCGAGTACCAAGTACCCAACAGATTTGAGAATATAATTTACGTCGAGCTGGCGGATAAAGAAAATCATCGTAGTGAACAAATCCAACGAGACTAATAACTAAATCTACTTTTTTCGTCAGTTCAGGATAACGCTGCAACATACGGGTAACAACGACAAAACCAAACGAAATACCAATAATCGTAACTCGGCGGCGGCGATACTGCATAGTTATGAAGGCCGCTAAGTAATCTGCATACGCATCAATCGACAAGGGTCGACCAATCTTATAAAAGCTATCCATACCACCAAAGCCCGGTAGATCAGGCATTGTGACTGTGCCATAGCTTTGCAGATTTTGGACTAACCCCCACCACCGCTCTAGAAGTGCATGGTGACCGTATACTAATAGTATTTCACGCTTATGCCTACCGGTAGCTGGGGCGCGCAACATACGACCATCCATCCCATTCATGTGCAATGGCTCAATATAATTTGCAGCCTCCTCGAATTGACCCATACGTATATCCTTTATTTTCTAGCACTTGTCTGCGCTGTTCAGTAGTACTATACCATCGTTTTCCCATATCTAGAATCTCTACAAGCGAGTTTTGTGATGCCGTGAATATTGCGACCATATTTGCTATAGTAGGTGCATGACACACAAATACAGACATATAAAGTTCTTGGGCATTATTTTCTTGGTAGCACTTGGATTAGCGCTTGCATATTTTGGTTTTCAAAAAGTTCATGCGCCAAGTCCAACCTCATCTACTACCCCACAGAAAACAAACCCAGCAAAACCTGTGTTTGATAAAACTCGCTATTCTATAAGTGATCCAAACAGTCTGTGGGTAGTCGTCAATAAGCAACGACCACTTAACCCAAAAACCTATGCTCCAACTGATCTGGTAGTACCCAATGCACCGCTCCGCGTGCCCGGCAATGATTCAATGCAACTCCGAGCTGAGACCGCATCCGCAATGGAGACAATGTTTGCGGCAGCCAAAGCAGCAGGCGATCCGCTTATGGTTTCCAGTGGCTACCGCTCATACAACTATCAGGTGAGCTTGTACGGGTCGTACGTGGCGGCACATGGGCAAGCTTCAGCTGATACCTTCAGTGCCCGACCAGGCTACAGTGAACACCAGACGGGGCTCGCCGTTGATGTGGAACCGCTTGATAAACAGTGCGATGTCGACCAATGTTTTGCGAATACTCCTGCGGGGGAATGGATAACAGCCCATGCCTATGAATACGGTTTCTTTATTCGCTACCCAGCTGATAAGGTTGCGGTTACCGGTTTTGAGTACGAGCCTTGGCACTTACGCTATGTCGGGAAGGAACTTGCCCTCGAAATGCACACTACCCACACTGAAACGCTCGAAGAGTTCTTCGGCCTGCCGGCGGCACCTAACTACTAACTTAGCCTAGCCTATTTTTATTTATCGTACTCGGCCCTGGTGATTAGCGGGATTTGCTCGTTTGTGTTAAGCGTATTTTGGATTCGTTCTCGCTGAGCAGCGACTGTTGTTTTAAGCTGTTGACTATCAATCATCGCTTGGGTCGTATCATCGAGCAGATACATTTGCAAGTTGTGTCGAGCTAGTAAATCATCATTATTCTGCCGCGCGGCCTGTTGGGCTGTCCACTCATAGTGCATGTAGATTGGCAAAAAGCTCATATCGGTAATTTGTTTGGTACTTTTATCGTAATCAATCACCGCTAAACCATTAAAGAGCGTTTCGGCCGGCAGCTGCGTGTTTATAAAATCGCCCAAGCTATACCAGACGACCGTTTTGTTACCACCGCTACCAATCAGGGTCTGAACTGGCTCCAACTCGTGCGAACCATGGCCAAGGATTAGGCTAACACCCTGGTCGGCGAGGAACTGCGCCGTCTGCTTTTGACTATCACTGATGGCCGTGGAGTACTCCACACCCCACCGCACACTTGCAATAATAATCTGCGCACCGTTTGCCTTAGCCGTATCAATTTGTTGCTTTGCAAACGCATCGCTATATACGTTCACACCGTAATTATTCTGCGCTGGCGCGTCGGTATTGAGATAGGTTGTGTAGGCAAGAAAAGCAAATTTAACACCCTTGATCGTAAAATAGTGCACTGCGTCATGCTCAGCTATATTTTTGTTTTGACCAACAACAGCTAGCATATTTGGCACAGCGTTCCAGGCGTCGATTGAAGCATTGATGGCATCTTGGTTACGATCAAAGCTATGATTCGTGCCATCGCTCACTAGGTTGCAACCAACTTTACCCATATCAGTAGCAAACTCTGTGGGTGAATTAAACTTTGGCCAGCCACTTATGCCGTAGGCTGCGCCACCGTTCAGGTTTGCGTCATTACAAAAGCGGATATCAGCGGCATGGAAGATATCCGTAAAGTTATTCATCATTGGCATATAGTTGTAGCTGCCGTCGGCCTGCTTGGCCCACTCGTTTATCGTGTCGTGCGCAATAAAATCACCCGCGGCTAGCACACGAATACGATTAGGGTGGGGGTCACTTGCCGTACTGGCGGCGCTACTTGCGCTCGATTTTGCTGGCGCCGCTGCCTTATTGCTATGGGAAAAGAGTAGATAAACACCAGCGATAGCTATCAACGCAACGATGACTAGTAGCCAGAGTCTCCTTATTCCTTTGCGCTGTTTCATACTTATCATCATACCATCCCTAGCTATCGGGCGGGTGATTTAGTATAATGAATTCCGCTACGACAGACGTATTATTATCTGTCTGTTGCTCTGAAAATATATTTGGGACGTCGCCAAGTGGTAAGGCACCAGCTGTCTGAGCACGAAGCGCGAGTAAATCATTACATTCATTGGTCCTGGACCAAAACTCAGAGAACTTTCACAAGCAGGCAAAAAGTACCACACAATATGTATATTGGGACGTCGCCAAGTGGTAAGGCACCAGGTTTTGGTCCTGGCATTCGGGGGTTCGAATCCCTCCGTCCCAGCCATATAAAATAGCTCAGGCTTTTGTCTGGGCTATTTTATGTGTTTGGATTAAGCGGGATTCGAACGGGCAGCTCAGTGAGCTACCCTGGCACTTTGCGAGATTGATCGAACAAAGCGAATCCCTCCGTCCCAGCCAAAGTAAGGCCCACTCGATTAGAGTGGGTTTTTCTTTGGCTTGTGTCGATGGATGCGAACACACAAGTAAAGTATTCGGGGCGAGGACTGCCAGTGGCAATTCGCAAGGGAAACTTCTCTTGAAAAATTGTTTTCAAAGATGAAGTTCCGGGCCTGCCGAAGGTAGGTGGAATCTCTCCGTCCCAGCCATACAAAGAGTCGGGTTTTTTGGCTCGGGTTTTTGTATTGTTTGAGATAGATAGATTATAGGACAGGGTTCGGCGTACGTGAGTAAAGCGAGCAGAGAAGCGATGAGACGTAGCCAAGGGAAGCGCTATTCCTCCCGCCCATACATAAAATAAACTGATTGTTGTTCAAAATACCTTTGACTGTTTATGTCTTGCCAATTATGATGATGCCACTACCTATTGTGTAGTGTACTTACCAATAAACACTAGCGTATACGGAAAGTTTAGGGTGAAATTCCCTCACTGTGCCGCAACTGTAAAGTCAGAAAACGTACGACGCTATTACTTTCGCTTCTTATTGAGCGACCTTCGAGCAAAGGCATATCTTATCTGTAGATATATCCCTTATTTTCGTCGGCGCCAACTGAAGTGAGTAAGGGATTAATGAAACAATTCGTTATAAAAAATTGGCGCCACTTTGCAGTTACGAGCGGACTTTTTGCATGCCTCTTCGTTGGTAGCTACCTCACGCTTCCTGCGAGTACAATCCCCGCGGCACATGCTAAGGTACTACTAGCCGTTGGCACTCATACGTCCACAGCCAAGCCAAAGGTAGCCGCCGCTACTAGTACGACACCGACAGTCAGCATAAGCCAGTCAGACACGACGCATCCAGCCGCTACTTCAGCTACAAAAAATCCTCTCGCCGGGACCGCTACTAGCAGTAGCAAGCCTACGGCATCCTCGACGCCGAGTACTACCCAAGTGCAATCACCGAGCACCGCTCAGCCAACTTCACTCACAGTCTCGTTACAAATCGATAGCAAGACTGCTGGCAATGTAAGCGTTGCCACAACGGCCAATCAATGCGATGTACTCAATGATGCTTTGGCGCAAGGTATTATTAGTAGCCTCGATATGCGCTATTTTTCAAGCCTATCCTCTTATGGCGTATACGTCATTAATGGGCAAGGCGATAGCAACCAAGTTTGGTGGGTCTACAGCGTAAACGGCAAGAGTCCGCCAGTCGGTTGCAGCAAGCTGGGTGTGAGTAGTGGAGAAATAATAAATTGGCAATATACAGGAAAGTAAGGGAGAAAAACATGAAACGATCAACAGTAACACGCGGTATTACCGCTCTAGCGCTTGGTTTGGTGGTACCATTCAGCACCATCGCAACGAGTTTTGCCGCCACCCCTAGTGATATATACACAACAGTAGACAAAGCAACTACTTACCTCACTTCGTTACAGCAAACAGACGGTAGTATGAGTGGCTATGGCGGTTCAAGTGATTGGTCGGCAATAGCATTGGCTGCAACGGGTATCACTAATACGCAACTCGACACTTACATCGCAAATGAGACAGCCCCAACTACAGTTACCGGCATCGAGCGTAAGATCCTAGCGTTAGCGGCAACCCATCAAGCTACAAGTGGCTATGACGCCCTGCTTGCGAAGAGCTATCAGAATAATCAGATTGGCGACCCGACGCTTCTCAATGATGACTGGTTCGGCGTAATGGCAATCATTGCCGCCAAAGACACTGCAGATTACTCAATCGCGTCAGCCTCTGTGGGCTATATTATTGACCATCAAGATACCACTGGTGGTTTTGGCTACTGTACCGATACAGCAAGTTGTGGGGTTGACAGTAACGATACGGCAGCCGCCGTAGTGGCCCTAGCAAGCGCACAGAAAGTTGGTATAGTAAATAGTAAGCTAAGCTCAGCTATCTCGAATGCAGTTGAGTATTTGAAAAAAACAAAACAATCAGACGGTGGTTTTGGCTATGATACCAATAGCTGGACAACCTCATCTGATAGCGCTTCAACGAGCTGGGTTCTTATGGCTCTCAGCACCGTAGCAGATGATTCGCTTAATGACACGGCAAACGAAGCACGAAACTGGCTCATCTCCGCACAGGATTCAGCATCAGGAAGCTATGGTTACGAGTGGAATGGCTACAATGCAGATACTCCCACCACTGCAAATGCCGTGCTTGCGCTTGTAGGCACAAACTGGCTTCTAAACCCCGCACCGATTAGCAGACCGGTACCTGTTGACCCAAGCCCAAGCCCAAGCCCAAGCCCAAGCCCAACCCCAACCCCAACCCCAAGCCCAAGCCCAAGCCCAAGCCCGCCAACAGTCAGTACGGCTCCCGTAGCAACAACACCCGTTACGACAGTAGCGACAGCCGCTCCCGCCCAAACAGATGATACTGCCTACACAGATACGACTGTGCCAAGTACAGATACTACGGCTGCGACTGATGGTTCAAATGGTGTTGTCCAGGGGGCAAGCACAACAACGCCTAGCAACACAGCCACTCAGAACACGGCTACAACGCCTTCTGCACAAAAAAGTACTGCGAAACAACCGCAGAAAAGCACCGTGGCACATATTGTGGGCATAAGTCTTATTTATCTTGCCAGCATCGGCCTCATTACGTACGGCCTTATTTTCCGCCGCCGGCACGCACAGTAACTTTTAAAGTAGGCCCTCTGCCCGCGCAAAGGTAAACGCAACCACACCGGGTATAAGCGGGAACCAGTACGTCACGAGGCGAAAGGCAAGGGTGGCCGCAATTGCGAGATCGCTTGGCACACCATAGGCAACAAAACCTGCGAGTAATCCTGTCTCGACTCCCGCCAAACCACCTGGTGTCGGAATAGCCGTGCCAATCAACACGCCCGCACTATAGACTATGAATAATTTGGATATCTCGAGCTGAATACCGAGTGTCTGAGTCATGATATGGAGCACAAGAAGATTCGTAAGTGTAATGCCAAGGAGTGCGACGCCCGCAAACATAACCACGTGCGGGTGGGATTGATAGCGACGCAGGCTAGTAAACAAATGTCGAAGAAACAGATGCATATTTCGTCTCAGCGGTTGTATACAGAGCACAATAGCAATCCCCACGATGACACTCGCAAGTAATATTGTCTGAAATATTCCCCAAGCAAAGTGAATACCGGTCGTGTCACCAAGTAACAGTAGTAGCAATGCAAGTACTATGACGTGTACCACGAAACCAAGGAGATTATTTGTGCTTACAACAGCGGTTGCCTGGGAGACGGTATGTTTGCGCCGGTGTAAATAGACACCATGGATGCCTAGGCCGCCAATCCCAGAGGGTATGAGGCGGTTTATAAAAGTAGCCGCTAACTCAACCGTGAAAAGTTCGTGAAAAGTCAGTTTTCGGAATGCGAGCGTACGATAACTCATAGCTGCCAGTACAAATGTCAGGCACACGAGGGCACACGAAGTTATAACGGCACCGAGCGAAAGGTGGCCGAGTAATTGAATGCCCTCGCGCAACTCGTGCAAGTTACGGGTGACAAACCATAGCACAAATACCACAAGGAGCAGTGAGATACTCAGCCGTAACCACCATTTGCCACCCTTCATAGTAGTTACAATTGTACGCGCCATATCCGCAGTGAGCAAAGTAATATGTACTGTGCAGGCCTGACATCAATCGATGATAGGCGAGCTGCTCCCCAGTCTAGAAATGTTCGCGAATGTGAGAGAAGCTAAAATCCCACGTAGCGTCAGTCTTCTTGTGCGGGTTAAAGATGTTATCTGGATCAAATATATCTTTAACTTCTTTGAACATAGCATAAATGTTCTTACCAAACTGCGCTTCGAGCCATGGGCCGCGCACCAGACCATCGTTGTGCTCGCCGCTTAAACTGCCGCCATACTTGAGGACCAGATTATTAACTTCGCGCTGTGATGGCTCAAGCTTTTTGCGTTCGCTCTCGTCTTCAATTTTCATGAGTGGAATAACATGGAAGTTGCCATCGCCCATGTGCCCGGCAATGGTTGCGAATAACTTGTACTTCTTGATAATTCTCTGCAGCTCCGGCAGAAAATTTACCAGATGTTTTGGCGGCACTACAAAATCATCAATATATGGAGCTGTATGCTTATCTTTGACTTTGCTACGCAAAATCTGAAAGCTGTAGCGACGCATAATCCAGAACTTTTCACTGCGACCTTCAGACGGATCCTCTTCAAAACCATTTATTTCATACCGAGCACGATAGTTCTTTAGTTTGCGGTGCAGGGCATGGACCTTCTCGCGTACCTCTTCTTCACTGTCACCATTAAATTCAACCATCAGGATAAGCTTCGGCACACCACGCAAGAGCTGTATCCCATCGGGGATAAGGCTAAAGAGCAGGTGAATAAAGCCCTTAAGTCCAAGCTTTTTATAGAAAGCCGGCATAAAGCGCAAACTCAAGTACAGCGTTTGGTCGTCAAAACTCTCAAATGTGGCGGGCTTCGACTCAAGCACTCTAGGGATAAGTTCCCCCAGATCATTAATATTCTTCATAAAGAGTACGAGTAAGCCAGAATGCGCCCGGGAGGGGACGAGCCGTAGGGTGGCCTCAGTGACCATGCCAAGGGTACCTTCAGCGCCTACAATCAGCTTCGTCAGATCAAATATACCTGTTTCTCGGTCCCAAACGCGCCACAGTGTGTAGCCCATGCTGTTTTTGCTGACACCTGGCTTCGCTGCCTTAATTTCATCATAGTGCTCTTCGCAGAGTTCATATATTCGCTTATAGATTTTGCCCTCGTAATCACCTTGGTTAATCTTGGCGTCAAGCTCTTTTTTAGTTAGCTGCTTAACGGTGTATTCTTTGCCATCAGCAAATACTACTTTCAGCTGTGTTACAAAATCTTCGAGTTTGCCGTATTCCAGAGATTTCTCGCCCCCGGAGTTATTCGACACAATGCCACCCATCATAGCGAGATCCCGTGACGCGGGATAAGAGGGCATCAAGAGGTTTCTCTTAAGCGTTTCTTTCTCGAAATCACGATAGAAAACGCCAGGCTGTGTCGTAGCCGTGGTACCCGTCACGGGCTGCATTTTATTGAAATGGGCTGCAAAATCAATAATGATGGATTCGTTAATAGCCCCACCCGCCATATCGGTTCCGGCTGATCTGCCTGTCAGTGATAGCTCTGGATTAGCCTTTTTGTATTTGGTCACAAACCGAACCAGGCGCTGGACGTCAGCGCTATCGAGTGGACGGGCAACTAACTGCGGTCGCAGCTCATACATGCTTGCGTCATGACTCGCAACTTCAAGAGCCTCCGGTGAATCATCGAGCTCACCCAAGAAACCAAATTTTGTGAGAGCTGTTTTTAGGTTTTTCATATATGTATAGCTTAGGTTGAAACAGAGAAGTTTGCAAGCCGCTCGTGCTTATTGTTACAATTGCACGTATATGGCCAGCAAGCAGGATACACCCAAACAAAAAGTCGTTATTGTAGGCGGTGGTTTTGGTGGCGTACGAGCGGCTCTTGAGCTTGCAAAAGAATCTTTCGCCGATATCACTCTCGTGTCTGATCGTCCAGAGTTTTACTACTATCCAGCCCTGTACCATACGGCGACTGGTGGCTCTGAGGTTCATTCGGTTATCTCACTAGCGCAGCTTTTTTCCAACAAACCAGTGCGCGTTATTATTGACACCGCCACGAGGATTGACCGGCTCGGTAAGCATCTTTTACTCAAAGATGCACCGCCAATTGAGTACGATAAGTTAGTGCTATCTCTCGGAGTAGTAACAAATTACTTTGGTATTCCAGGTCTTCAAGAGAATTCGTATGGCATAAAGACCATTGCTGAAGCGGAACAATTGAAGCGACATTTACACGCACAGCTCATTGCGCAACATGAACCGGATCTTAATTATATAGTTGTTGGTGGCGGGCCAACCGGTATCGAGTTGGCAGGTGATATTGGTGCCTACTTGAAGGACGCCATGCGTAAGCATCATATTACACACCGCGCTGTCCATATCGACCTTGTAGAGGCCATGCCCCATCTGATGCCACGCATGCCCAAGCCGGTTGGTCGCGCCATAGAGCGGCGCCTCAGGAAGCTTGGCGTTAAGCTATACCTAAATTCAAAGGTCGAGGGGGCTTCGGCAGAAGAGCTGACGGTATCAGGCAAGCCTATCAGAAGTCATACTATTATCTGGACAGCAGGCATGGCAAATAATCCTTTCTTTACCGCACAAGATTTTACGTTTAGCGGACGAAAAAAGGTGCTAGTAGACGAATTTCTGCGGCAAGAGGGCAACAAAGATATTTTCATTATTGGCGATAATGCCGAGACACCGTATAGCGGCATGGCGCAGACAGCCATATATGATGCTGATTTTGTCGTACATAATTTACGGTTCGAACACGAAGGTCGGCCGAAACTGGCGTATCGGCCAAAGGAACCAGTTTACATCACACCGGTCGGGCATGAATGGGCGTCTGTAGTATGGGGTGACATTCATCTACGCGGTAAGTTTGGGTGGCTGCTACGTAATGCGGCCGACTTTAAGGCCTTCTTAGATCTTGAATCGCTACCACAGGCAACCGAACAGTGGGCCACTGTGCTCAACCATCAAGACCTTTGTCCAGTTTGCCAGACCAAGCTCGTTTGAGTTTATAAAACACCACACTATACCCCCCACAACTTGGTACAATAGAGGTATGAACGACTTTGAGGCAGTCTACGAGAGGCTGAACGCAGCACAGCGCAAAGCTGTCGATGCCATCGATGGACCACTACTCGTCTTGGCTGGTCCCGGCACGGGCAAGACCCAACTACTCAGTGCCCGTGTCGCCAATATCCTCCAGAAGACTGATGTGAATCCTGGCAACATCCTGTGTCTGACATTCACTGAAAATGGTGCACAAAACATGCGCGAACGCTTGACTCGATTCATCGGTAGCGCAGCTTACGACGTAACGATCAGCACCTATCACAGCTTCGGCAGCGACATTATAAAACGCTACGGCGAGTACTTCCAGCAAATCGGCCTTGAACGTTCTGACGATGTACGCATGGAACGGCCCATTGATGAGCTGTCGCAAATACAAATAATTGACCACATCGTTAGTAAACTGCCATTCGACAGTCCACTATTATCGGCTCGTTATTATATCAAAAGCGTAGTCAACACTATAAGTGACCTTAAGCAGCATCTTATCTCACCGGATAGTTTGCGGAAGATTGCTGACGACAATCTCGTTTGTATCGAGGCCGCACAGCCCATTATCGATGACGTTGTGAATAACGTTGGCGGCATATCCCTTAAAAAGGTTGAGAAGTTGCAGCAGTATCAACGTCTACTTGATGGCCTTGGGGAAGTTAGAGGCGACCTAGCCAAACAAGCATACGTCGAGCTCCAGCAAGCCCACGAACGTGCCGATACGCAAAACTCACCGGCTCCACTACGTAAGTGGAAAGATGACTGGTTGCACAAGAACAATACGGACAAGTTTACGCTTACTGACCCGATGCGCAGCGGAAAAATGGCTGAGCTTGCCAATGTATATGAGGCATACGAGGCAGTCCTGCATACTCGAGGTGCCTATGACTTCGACGATATGATACTGCTTGCCATTGATGGCATCACTAAGAACGACGAGTTGCGATACAATCTACAAGAACAATATCAGTATATCCTGCTAGATGAATTCCAAGACACAAACCCATCACAATTCGAACTTGTCCGGCGCATAGCCGACCATCCAGTACACGAAGGTAGGCCAAACATTATGGCTGTCGGTGACGATGACCAGGCCATTTTTGCATTCCAGGGAGCTAGTCTGGGAAATATGCAGAAATTTTTAAGCACATTTCGTGATGTTGCCATTATAAATCTGACCCAAAATTATCGCTCACATCAGGATATCTTACGGGTTGCGGATCATATCGCCAACCAGATCAGCGATCGTCTACATACGCAAATAGAAGGTATCGATAAATTACTCGTTGCCGCGAGCGATTCGTTGCCGGCAAATAGTAAAATCAGCCGCCATGCGTTCGATGCTGAAGCTAGTGAGTATGCTTGGGTCTCCCGCAAGATAGCCAAGCTCATCCACGACGGTACCGACCCGTCGAATATCGCCGTGCTTGCACCAAAACACCGCCTGCTCGAAAACCTCGTGCCGTTCTTGCATAATGCTGATGTTGCAGTCAAATACGAAAGGCGCGAGAACATATTAGAGACCGAGGTAGTACAAGGGCTTCGGCTAACTGCTCAGCTCCTCCAAGCGCTTACCAATAATGATATAGCCCGTACGAACGAGTGCTTTCCACTAGTGCTCAGTCTGCCATATTGGCATATCGAACCAGCTGACATCTGGAACGTAAACTGGCAATTCGCCAAACATGATGAAACCCGCCCTTGGGCCGAAATTGCACTAGCGAAAAAATCACTCGTACCGGCTGTTTCATTTTACTTAACACTGTCTGGTTCCGCCGCCAGCGAACCACTGGAACTGATACTCGACAAGCTTATAGGAACTTCGCCCGTGATCACACCCCAAGGCGACAGGACCGCTCCGCTCAAGCAATACTACTTCGGCGAAAAACAGCGGACAGAAGATGCACTAAAGTATTACGAAGCAATTTCTCATCTCAGCGTCATTCGCGCCAAGCTTAACGATTACCAAATGTCCAGTGATCACCAATTACGAATTTCTGACTTTCTGGAATTCTTCACTATGTACGAAGCTGCCGAAGCCACACTCGTTAATTCACACCCGATTGCTCAGAATGCTCATGCTGTTCAACTCATGACCGCCTATAAAGCCAAGGGACTGGAATTTGACCACGTCTTTATCCTACAGGCGCATGATGACGTATGGGGAAGCACTAGTAGCGGCAACCCCAACAAGCTAAGTCTACCCGCAAACCTTGAATATATCCGCTATAGCACTACAAGCGAGGATGAGAGACTCAGACTTTTCTTCGTCGCCATTACGCGAGCCCGTTACGGTCTGTATATAACGTCACACACAACGAAAGACACCGGCAAAGCTACTACACCCCTTAAATACCTTGCCGAGGCTGACGGCGTATCAATACACCTCCCCGAGCACGCCCAGTCTATCATCCATGAAGAGATTGTTCCGGAGCAACTTGCGGGTGATATTGAAACGCTATGGCAGGCAGGGCAGGTTCACCTACCTGCTGACTTCAAGAGTCTGCTGGCCGACCGTCTTAAAACATACCAAATGAGTCCGACTCATCTCAATACGTTTATCGACCTCGAACATGGCGGGCCCGAGAGTTTCCTTGTACAAACGTTACTACGTTTTCCGCAAGCACCAAGTCCCAGTGGCGAGTACGGTACGGCAATACATAACACGCTAGAATGGTATCAGAATCAACGAAACGCGGGCAATGTACCAAGCACTACTTCCATTTTTAAACGCTATGATGTCGAACTTGAACGCCGATATTTGACACAGCAAGACCGTGACCATGCACGTGCAAAGGGCAGAGCCAGTCTGCAAAAATACATAGCAGCGCGTACCGATATGTTCACTCGACCCGCAAAAGCGGAAGTAAACTTCTACAGTGAGGGTGTCGTGCTCGGTAATGCACGACTAAGTGGTAAGATTGACCGACTTGAAATAGATGAACAGTCAAAAACAGTCTGCATTGTCGACTACAAGACGGGCAACCCTCTTACCAGGTGGGATAGTAGCATGAAGGCTCTCAAATATGAGCAGCAGTTATTCTTTTATAAACTCCTTATTGAAGGAAGCAAGTCTTGGCGCAACTACCGGGTGCTCGAGGCACGATTAGAATTTGTGGAGCCAGACAAAAATGGTACTGGTGAAATTCAGCAATCCTTGCCAATCGTGCTCGATGACAAAGCGTATGAGGAATTTAAGGAACTTGTGGCAAAGGTATGGCAATGTATCCAAACCCTAGACCTGCCGAACACGAGTGGTTATAAGAATTCAGCTATCGGCAGTAGGGCCTTTCTTATTGATCTGCGTAAAATGAACTAGTTCTTTTGGCATAAAGTAAAAGCCGCTCATTTTTTGAGCGGCTTTTTATTCTTAGTTTCTGTAACTTAAATTTATTTCTTTGCAGGAACTTTGCGCTTTGCAGGAGCCTTTTTGGCTACTGGCTTTTTGTCGGCAACTGTAGACCGATGGATAGTCGTCTTTGCGGCAACTTTTGCTTCGGCTTTTGCTTCGGCTTTAGCTTCGGCAACTTCGGCTACTTCTGTTTGAACGAACAGCAAGTTGTATAGGTTGAAACCGACAACAGCACCAAGCACTGGTCCAAGTACGTAGGTACCCCAACCCCATTGGTGCAAGCTCATAGCAACAGCTGGGTTCAAGATGCCAGCTGAACCAAGTGAGGCGATAAGTGAGCCCATAACGAGACCACCACCAACCATAAGGCCACGTAAGCCCAAATTCATGCGCTGGTAAAGCGCTGCAGCAAACGAGAATGAAAAGATAAAGGTACCAACAACTTCTGCAACAAGCAGACGCGCATCATATGTGCCGGTATTCTTTACGCCAGTTAATTTAGTGAAATAGAGGAACAAGTACCAGCCAGCGGCTGCTCCCAGGAACTGGACGATGATGTAGCTTAGGGCCTGTACTGTCTTAAGCTTACGGACGGTCCACAGACCAATCGTCAAAGCCGGGTTAAAAACCGCACCTGATATATCGGCAAGCGCGATTACCATCAGGGTAACCGTTAAGCCTGCTGCCGTTGCGATAAAGTACGGCAAGCTCAGCTGTGAGTGGCTCAAGCTGAGTACGATAAGCGTCAAAACGCCCGTACCCAAGAACTCACTCACGAGCATCGCGAGTTTATTTTTACGAAACATTGTTATACCTCCACGTTATTGTGATATGCATATCATAACCGTAACCCTTCATAATGTAAAGGCCAGAGGCCATTACTGTACGTACAGGAGTGAGCTGTGTGCCAATACGAGTGCAGTAGCAGTATTGTAATACTCAAGTGCAACCGCTTTTTGTTGAGCTTCCTGAGGAGTAATCGATATAACATTTGCAGCCGCAGGGAACACACCGGCATCAACATTGAACGCTTCGAGCTTTGTGCCATATATTTCCTGTACGCGCGCCCGGTTGAGTGTTATGTTCGGATCTCGGTTCTTGCGTGCGGCAACTTCTGCGTGTGCACCAGATAGACAGGTTACGCTTTCTTCGCCAGCCACTTCCGTGAATGAATCACGCAGTGAAAACGCATCACTTACATAGGCATCTTCCAATAGTTGTTTTGCGTTCGACATAATCATAGAATGGGTCGCGTCATCAACGGCAACACCTTCGCTTGTCGTAACTTGGCGCAATATATCGCCGTTCGTTGAAATGAATACCAAAATATCCGACAAACGTTTTTCGGCACCACAATCGTCCTTACCGTGATCACTATCGTGACCACCAATCAGTGCCTGACTTGGCGTGCTGCCGGCTGCAACGGGGCGACCATCAATGCACTGACGTGGAATAATTAGCCGATTTTCTGGGGTGTCAGCGTTGTCGGTCAACCACTGATACATTCTTTTGGCGTGTTGGGCAGCTTTGTCGCCATCCTGCATAAATCGACGGGTCGTTAAGGCATCAGCAATTACCAGACTAAATGTACCGCCAGCTGCGTTCGGCCCGAGTTCTCCCACTTCATCATAAAATTCATCTGTACGTATGTCAGCTACAAAGGCGTCGACTTCGGCCTGTGTGATTTCACCATTTTTGATGCGGGGCTCTGGGCCTATCGTGCCCATCGCGTTCTCGCCAAGCTCTACTATGGTAGAACGTTGCATAAATTCTCCTCCCATATAATCACTTCCTTCTTAGTTTGTTTTATTGAACTTTTGTGATTTTACTCTCATTGCATAGGCAATTCAACGACCTATTGCTACAATACTCTTAGGAGCGCCCATCTATGACCGATGCTTTCGGAGACACGAATGGACCTGACCACCAGCAAGGTGGCGTTCCGGTGGTGAGCAATGAAATTATTCAAGCCTACCGCGCAGAACCACAAAATTTTGAAAAACTATTTGAACTTATTAAAGCCGCTAATCCAGAGTTGATTCGTTTTGTCATGGGCCGAGCCGAACAGTTAGCGCCAGGTGACACCAAAACAAAAGAAGTTGTCGCTCGAGTTGCCATGGAGGCAATCGGCATATTACGCTCACAAGCTGAAGCAAACGACCTCAATAGGTACCTGATTGAGTCATCAGACCCCGATGCACCAAGTTCTGCGGCGTGACAGCCAAAGCCATCAACGTTTCTGGTGACGACGACGGAGCGCAGCCACATTGAGGCGAACTGCATAGCGATCAACGAGAGCCTGAGCTTGGTCGAGTTCAAGCTGAGTCTTGGCTGCAGTAAGGTGTCGTTCGGCTTCCGCTTTGGCTTTTTCTGCTTCAGCGAAGTTGATTTCATCACCATGTGTCGCCTCGTCCACAAGGACACGCACGCGTACATGGCTAATATCGGCCACACCGCCAAATGTCGCATAGTGCTCATGCTTGTAGTCAGGGTCATCCTGCTCACGACGAATCGTAATGACACCTGGCTGCAGGGCAGTAAGGAGTGGCATGTGGTCCTTGTAGACAGTTATCTCACCGGCAAGAGTTGGCAAGGTAACCGAGTAGGCATCCTCTTCAAACTTAATGCCGTCAAGTGCGACAAGCTGTAGGTGCATACGGCTACTGCACCTCTTTGATGCTGCCCTTCATATAGAAGGCGCTCTCGGGCTTATCATCGTGTTTACCGTCAAGGATTTCACGGAAGGAATCAACCGTGTCCTTCAGACTGACGTACTTACCTTCGTTACCGGTGAACTTCTCGGCCACGAAAAATGGTTGGCTCAAGAAGCGCTGAATACGACGAGCACGGGCAACAGTCTGTTTATCTTCATCACTCAACTCATCCATACCGAGGATGGCAATGATATCTTGCAGGTCCTTGTAACGCTGTAGCACCCGTTGCACATCTCGGGCAACAGCATAGTGCTCCTCGCCCACAATTTCTGGGTCAAGAATGGTTGAGCTACTATCGAGCGGGTCGACGGCAGGATAAATACCGATTTCTGTCAGTGCACGGTTCAGGGTAATGGTCGAGTCAAGGTGCGCAAAAGTGGTAGCTGGGGCTGGATCGGTCAAGTCATCGGCCGGCACGTAGACAGCCTGTACCGAGGTGATGGAGCCTTCTTTCGTTGAGGTAATACGCTCTTGGAGGGCACCCATTTCTTGCTGCAGGTTTGGCTGATAACCCACCGCGCTTGGTAAACGACCGAGCAGGGCAGAAACCTCACTACCAGCCTGTGTAAAACGGAAAATATTATCGATAAAGAGTAGCACGTCTTTGCCATCGTCACGAAATGACTCGGCCATCGTTAGGCCAGAAAGTCCAACTCGCAGGCGAGCCCCAGGTGGCTCATTCATCTGTCCAAAGACAAGCGCGGTGTTCTTGAGTACATCCGCTTCTTTCATCTCCATGTACAGATCATTGCCCTCTCGGGTACGTTCACCAACACCGGCGAAGACTGAGTAGCCAGAATGGAACTTGGCGATGTTGTTAATCAGCTCCTGAATAAGCACCGTCTTGCCGACACCAGCACCACCAAAAAGTCCAACCTTACCACCTTTCGTGATAGGACAGATAAGGTCAATAACCTTAATGCCTGTTTCAAGAATTTCGACGGAACCAGACTGATCCGCCAGTGTTGGCGGTTCACGGTGGATTGAAGCCTTTTGCTTGAATTCGTTGCCCGCGACACCATCGATTGGCTCGCCAGTAACATTAAACATGCGGCCAAGTGTCGCTGCTCCGACAGGTACTTGAATAGGCGCGCCCGTATTCACGATGTCATCGCCACGCTTCAGTCCATCCGTACTAGCAAGTGAGACAGTTCGAACGGTTGACTCGCTTAGGTGCTGGGCAACCTCAAGCACTAGCTTTTGTCCATTGAGCGTTGCCTCAAGTGCGGTATTGATTGGAGGCAAATTACCACCCTTAAATTCAACATCTACCACGACGCCGACGACCTGGATAACTTTACCCGTTACTTTCTGTGCTACTGCTGTTGCCATACTTCCTCCATCTTATATTCATGTAATGTGATTGCTGTCATATGCGTGCGTATTCTAGCCATTTAATGCCTCCGCACCGCCAGATATTTCGGCAAGTTCTTGGGTAATTGCTGCCTGACGGGCATTATTAAATTCAAGCGTCAGGTCATCAATAATTTCACCGGCATTGTCGGTTGCGTTCTTCATAGCCAGCATGCGCATACTCTGTTCACTGGCGATTGATTCAAGCATCGCCTGGTACAGTTGGCTCTCGAGAAGCTGCAGCGTGACGGCTTGCAGTAGAATTTCAGCAGTCGGTTCAGCTTCGGCAATGGCGAGCTCTTCGCTGATAATTTCCTCATGGAAGCCAGCCGGCAAAATACGAAGTAGCCGTGATTCTGTTCGAATAGTCGATATAAAGTGCGTGTATATAATATCGACCGCATCAGCATCACCGTCAGCGAAATGTCCTACGACCTGACCCAATAGTGGGCGCAAATCATCAGAGTTCGGGTGTTCTGGCATGTCATTGTAGACGGCCTCGATCTTTAGACCAGCAATACGGGATGCCGCTTGGCCCACCTTACGACCAATACAGATTATCGAAGTCTCAATACCAGCCGCGCGATCTTTTCGTACCTCGCTAATGAGCTGACGAATAATAGTACCGTCATAGGCACCGGCCAATCCAAGATTACTGGCGATAACGACCAGGTAGCGACTCTTCACCGGCCGATTTGTAAACCAGCTGAATTCATCGGCGTTTTCAAGCTGTCGCAAACGCGTGAGCATCTGGCGAGCGAGCAGCGCATACTGCGCCGGCTTCTCGGCAGCATCTTGTGCCCGTCGAAGTTTACTCGCGGCCACCAGCTGCATAGCTTTAGTTATCTGACGCGTGTTCTTAACGCTTTTGATTCGACTTTTAATCTGTTGTCGGCTGGCCATAATTCATTAGCCCTGCGGCTTCTCCTCTTGTTTTGGCTTAGCGGGAGCAAATGAATGCGCAATTTTCTTTGCCTCGTCAATCACGAATATCATTTCCTCGTCTTCGAGCTTTGTGCCTTCGTTCAGTTTAGTCACAAGCTTAGCGTGACTTTTGGCAAATGCACTATACAAATCAGCCGCTGCTTCTTTGATTTTTGAAGCTGGCACCAGGTCAAAGGCCCCATGCGTCGTTGCTGCAATCGCTACGACCTGCTCGGCAATGCTGAGCGGGCTATATTGACGCTGCTTAAAGAGCTCTGTCAGGCGTTGACCACGTTCAATTTGCTGCTTCGTCTCTGGGTCAAGGTCGGTCGAGAATTGTGCAAAGCTCGCCAATTCACGGAACTGAGCCAGGCTCAGTTTAAGGCTGCTAGAAACAGATTTAATAGCTTTCGTCTGGGCAGAACCACCCACACGCGACACACTCAAACCAACTGAGATAGCGGGTCGAATACCCTGGTAAAACAGGCTCGTTTCAAGGAAAATTTGGCCATCGGTGATAGAAATAACATTGGTCGGAATGTAGGCTGAAATATCACCAGCTTGCGTCTCGATGATTGGCAGTGCTGTTAGGCTACCGCCGCCGAGCTTATCACTCAACTTTGCAGCACGCTCCAGTAAACGTGAATGGATGTAGAACACGTCACCAGGATAGGCTTCTCGCCCTGGTGGACGACGAAGTAGCAGTGACATCTGACGGTAGGCAACCGCATGCTTGCTCAAATCATCGTAAATAATGAGTGCGTGCTGGCTATGGTCACGGAACCACTCACCCATGGCACACCCAGCGTACGGCGCAAGGTAGAGCAGGGGAGCTGGATCGGCTGGGCTCGTTGCCACCACAATGGTTTGATCCATGACACCCTCACGCTTCAAGCGCTCGACAAGTGCCGCCACCTTCGAAGATTTCTGGCCAATTGCTACGTACACGTTGATAATGCCGGTGTT
Source organism: Candidatus Saccharimonadota bacterium (assembly GCA_027450065.1). Lineage (GTDB taxonomy): Bacteria > Patescibacteriota > Saccharimonadia > Saccharimonadales > UBA4665 > JAGXIT01. Next base: position 38,622 of record DAIDKK010000002.1, read on the forward strand.
TTGGCGCTTCTGGTTAATCATGGTATCGACCGCAATAGCCGTCTTACCAGTCTGTCGGTCACCAATGATAAGCTCGCGCTGACCACGACCCACAGGAATCATTGTATCGATGGACATAATGCCCGTCATAACTGGTTCGTGCACACCCTTGCGGGCCATCACGCCCGGTGCCGTGCGCTCCAATGGAGATGTCGCTTTTGCCTTAATTACACCCAAGCCATCAAGCGGCCGACCAAGTGGATCCACCACGCGGCCGATCATCTCAGGACCCACTGGTACTTCCAGTACTTTTCCGGTCAGACGCACGCTAGCACCAGCCACAATCTCTGCATCTGGCGCAAGCAGAACCGCACCAATTTCATCTTCCATAAGGTTCAACACGAATGCTTCAGCAGCACCACCGGCGGTAGTCTCGATCGTAATAACCTCGTTATAACCAGCTTCACTCAAGCCATATATCCAAGCGACGCCATCACCGACTCGGGTGACAACACCGGTAGCCTGCAGACCCTCGGAGCTCCGTAAATCTTCGATGGCTGCCTGCAGTTCTTTTGATAGTTCGGCAACAGATAGATCTGTACTCATCCCTAGGCCTCCAAGCTCTTTAGTTGCTTCAGTCTGTACTGAGCAGTTGTATTAATTTCATAATCCGGCGTGCGAGCCACGTACCCAGCGAGTAGTGATGCGTCTACCGATGCATCTAGCCTTACCTCCTGGGCTCCTGTTTTTTTGGCTATCGAGTCTGCGATATGCCGACGCAACTCCACGCTGAGTTCATGAGCGCTGATGACGGTTGCCAGCAGGGTGCCACTTTGAACATATATCTCACGAGCCACGTCCTGCACGAGTTGATCAGCTTTATTGATTTGTTTGCTATCAATAAGATATGCGGCGGCCATTGCAATCCACTTTGACGTGTTTGACGGTTCAGCCAATAGACCAGCCGCGATGGTTTTTGCCACAATACGTCGAGACAGCTTAATAGTCGCCATGGCGTTAGCTTTTCTCCTTCGCCAGCGTTCGAGCAATCAGTTCATTATCTTTTTTAGCATCAATTTTTTCGCCAATCACGCGCTCCGTCGCCAAAGCAACCAGCGAAATTGTATCGTTCTTGAGCGCTTCACGGGCCTTGCGAATATCTACGGCTAATGTAGTGCGAGCGTCAGCCACAATTTGATTGGCGCGCTCTTTGGCCTTTTCTTCGGCGGCCAGTAGGGCATTCGCGGCCTCTTCGTGGCTACGTTGCAGTAACGCCTCAGCTTCCTTGCGAGCTTCCACGAGCACATCGTCAGCCTTGGTTTCTGCGGCCAACAGTGCTTTGTGTGCTTCGGCTGCTTCTTTCAGACCAGTATCAATTGTCTTCTGTCGGGTATCAATCGTCTTGATGAAAGTTGGGAAAACGTACTTCGCCATCACCCAGACCAAGATACCAAAACCAATAATCTGAAAAATAAGCAGCTTTACGTCGATACCGAGCGTTTGCAGGATGCTACTGCTGCCTGCCGATCCAGTCGCAACTATATGTGAGAGTGCGAACATCTAGGACTACTTTCCTTTAGCAATGAAGGCTACAACGATACCAATAATAGCGAGTGAGTCGGCGAACACGATAGCCGTAATCATAAGCGTACGGATATCACCGATTTTTTCTGGGTTTCGGCCGGCAGCACCAAGGGCACCAAGACCAATAAGTCCTACGCCGATTGCAGCACCGAGGGCTGGTAGAGCGTAGGTTAGACCGAAGGCTAATGCGTTATTCATTATTATACTTTCTCCTTTATTACCATTACTTACATTATGTACAAACAACTATCTGGGGTAACCCACAGCGGGCTACCGAGCTCTATATCATTCCGTCTGGGCAGCCTCCTCTGAGGTTACATCAGCGGAATGAGCAGGTGAACTACCGTGGCTAGCAGTGGCAAGTGATGCAAAAATCAGCGTCAGTATATAGAACACATACGCCTGGATGAAGCCGATAAAGAGTTCAAACGCCATGAAAATTGGCAAACTAAGTGAGGCAAAGTAGCCCGTGAGCATCCCCGCAATCAAGAGGAGCACTTCACCAGCAAAGGCATTTCCAAACAATCGCAGGCTCAGTGCAACCCCACGCGAGAATTCACCGATGAATTCCAGAAAGCCCTCAAATGTGCCAATCGGGTTTTTGAATGGGTTAATAAAGTACCGACCGGCATTCCCAAAAAAGCCATGTACTTTGATTGCGTAGAACTGCGAGGCTGACATACTAATAATTGCGAGGGCAAAGGTGAAGTTCAAGTCTGTCGGCAAACCGCGGATGAGCGGCGAACCGTGCCATGTTATGGAATCACCGACACCAGGTAAGATACTGACCCAGTATGTCAACATGACCACGAAGAATATAGTGACCGCGAGCGGTGCAATATTTTGAGCCATTTTTCTGTCTGGGATAATATCAAACACCGCCTTGTACATACCCTCGAATGCCCACTGCACAGCACCGACTATACGGTTATATTTACCTCTCTTAATCATACGGAGAGCATAGCCGAAAATAAGTAAGAGTGCGGCGATACCCAGAACGCCCCCGAGGATGCTATTTGTAACCTCAAGCGGACCAATGGTAAATATAGGTGCCACCGGTAGAACGATGTGCAAAGCTTCAGCAGCAAACTGGTGTGGTATAAACATCTCTTATTTATCTCCTTCTTGGGTCAACTGACGTCTCACAAGTAACGTTGCAATGGCCGCTCCGAGTACTACGCCCACAAGCATTAACCATGGATTTGTCCCAAAGTGCCTATCGGCCATTCGGCCAATCAGCAGCAAACCAACCGTCGGTACAAACATCCGCCATGTTGTGTCAGCCATATCTAGGATAAGCGAACTCGCCACGCCACTCCGGCGCGCCTTATCGGGTCCAGGCGTGGATGCAGTTGGTGTGTCCGCCATTACGTGGATTAATTGTAACAGATGTCACTGACAAGTGTAAAGGGTGAGGATATATTTTTATGTCCACGCTGTATATTTGGATGTGCTTTAGTTTTGTTAGTACAACTCTCTAGCAAACGCAGGTCTGATATTCTACTTGAAGCAGCCACTTGTTGTGCTATACTTTGTATAGTAATATGTAAATGAAGGGAATAACATGTCAGACACACCCCAAGTTACCATCTATAGCGCCACCTGGTGCGGTTTTTGTGCTGCCGCCAAGCAATACCTTAATCGTATTGGCGTTACATACACCGAAAAAGATGTCGATGAAGACCGCGCCAACGCCGAAGAATCGATGAAAATTTCCGGCCAAACAGGCATTCCCGTGCTCGACATCAACGGCACTATCATCGTTGGCTTCGACCGCACTCGGATTGATGCCGCCCTCGGCAAGGCATGAGAGAACCGAGATAGGTTCTCTCATCGCGCCAGGTCTCGCACCGCTATAGCGGCCACTCGAATTGGGCTGCTCTTTCCTGAATACTGTAAAATCTTTGCCGAACTAAATTCGGCAAAGATTTTTCTATAGATTTTTGCTCTATAGCACTCTGGAATCTCCTGGCTCGATATGTCGTCAGGTAACACAACTTGTCCGCTAGGACCAAATGGTACTTAGGCAAAGCTGTTTGTGCTGGTTGGTTATGGTTGCTGACAATATTCGACCAAGAGGATGGAAGTAGTGCCAAGGTTTTCTGCTTCTCTTTTGTCGGCAAAAAGAGAAGGCGGGTCCGGCTAAAGCCGGAATCGAAGCAAAGAGCGAGAAGCCAGAGAATCCTTCGGCCTCGTGTAGGATGACAAAACATCGGCCACCCCTTACCACAAGTAAAATCGCTATTCTGTAGCATATGTCATCGCGTATTAATCATATATGTGCTTATATATGCATAGAACGTAACGAAGGGGAGGCACATGGCACGAAACACCGAACCAAAACTTACAGCATCAGATGAGATGGACTCCGAGCAACACAAAGCTCTGCGCCTTTTCACGAAAGCCACGCGTAGCATCCCCAACACTATGGCCCATACCATACATACCTTTGGTGAGGTCGACACAACAGCAACACCAAGGACGACGACACCAGCCCACAAACTAGCCCAGCGTGCCGTTCGACAAATACTCAAAACTGGCGCTGACCTAGAGGCAAAACCAGACCCAGAAACAGCAGAGTCTATGCGCCGGGCAATAGTCAACATTGACCCGCTTCAGAATCCAGAAGCGCGTCGGCTTGCACGCCTCGGCGTATTCACTATCGAGGTGGGGGTTTGGGAAGAGCAGCAGGCCGCCAAGTTCTTAGTATCTCAAGAAACTCAGCAAGCTGACTCATCTGCAGCCTAATTTACCACAAGAGCATCACTGAGTGCCGATTCGTATATAATCATATATATGGCTTTTGAGGATTACGAAACAAAAGAATCAGTTGTGATCGTATATACCGGTGAGGGCAAGGGTAAAACCAGTGCCTCGCTCGGTCTTTTGGTGCGCGCACTCGGTAATCGGTGGCGAGTCGCGTACGTGCAGTTTATCAAATACTGGGGAGTTGGTGAGCACGCATTCATTCGTGACATTTTACCTCTGTATAAAAATGACCTCTTATTCTATAAGGGTGGCAAAGGGTTTTATGATGCCGGCGAATTGAGCGCCAGTGATATTACACCCGAGCAGCACAAGCAAGCCGCCCTCGATACCTACGGGGTGGCATACGAAGCAGCGACTTCTGGCGAGTATCACCTGGTGATATGCGACGAGATAAACAATGCCGTGCATGATGGCTTATTGACCGAGGCACAGCTCAAGAAACTCATTACCGCACGCCACCCAAAGACAAGCCTATGCCTAACGGGACGCGATTTTCCACCAAAACTACTCGAGTATGCCGATATAGCAACTGACATGCACAAGATTAAGCATCACTTCGACGATAAATTCCTCGCTAACAAAGGTATCGATTTTTAGCAGATTCGGATGAGCTAGGGGAGAGCAGCCAGACAAAATGTGAACCATTTTGTCTGCGCGTAGAGAGGGGATATTCCCCTCTCTAAACCCATTCATCACTTCGACGATAAATTCCTCGCAAATAAGGGAATAGACTTCTAGCAGGCTATTTAAGATATTTTAGGCCTGGCTATTGTTTAACAGAGGTATTGATTATATAGTACGGGCATGGAAGCTGACCGTGGCGTCTCACCAATCACTCGAAAGTCATTGGCCCACGCAATTATTGATTTCTTGGACGGCACCAAGCAACGGCTGGACGAATTAGCCATAAATGCTCGACGCATCGAACTACTCAACGTCGAGAAGAGGCCTGTCGAGACAGGTTTATTAGCTCAGGGGCTTCAAGAGGAGGCAATTCGGACGGCAAATGAGATGTTTACGGCGCTCGGTGGGGTGGCAATTAGGCTACCGTCCGATGGAGTTAGTAATCGACAGCAGATTGTGCGCCTGACTGCAATTAGAGATTTCGTGTCTCCGGAAGGCCCACCGACTTGGCTTGTATCGGCTTCACCCACACAATTTGGTGTTGTAGCAATTGAGTTCCATGATGCCAGGGAACGACTTCATGAATACTAGTTCGCACCTGTGGGCAACAAAACGGCAACAAAAGCTATATCGGCAACCAAAAGTATACCTATATATAGTACTACTGGTGCTCGTTGCAACGTTTGCGTGGGGGCGAGGCTGGCTGCGACCGCTCAACACCCAAACATTTTTGCGTAACGAGCCGGGCTCGTATCGGGTCGCGCACTTTGTCGACGGTGACACGGTTCAGGTGACGATGAACGGCACGCTCGAGACAATCCGCTTTATTGGCATGGATACTCCCGAGACGCACAAGCCAAATACGCCGGTACAGTGTTACGGGCCGACAGCAGCGGCCTACACGCAAGCTCGTATTGCTAACCAACGCATACGCCTCGTATCGGATAGCCTCACGACAAACCGTGACCGCTATAACCGTTTACTCCGCTACGTTGTGCTCGAAGATGGCACCAATCTCAACCTGGAACTTGTCCAGAAAGGCTACGCCTTTGCCTACGCGTTTCCATTTTCGAAGCTAGCTCAATTTGACACTGCCATGCAGCAAGCACAAAAGTATAAAGCCGGCTTATGGGGCAGCTGCGCGCCGTTTCAGGATCCAAACACCGGCCAATGGCACACCGAGAGTCAGGTATAAATCTTCTGGCCTACTCCACATACGTCGCTGGGTTCACCCGGCTACCACCGGTCGCCCGTAACCATACCCGTACCGAGAAGCCATCTTTTTGCTCATCATAGCCAAGGTAGAGCATACGAAGTATAGGGTAGAACATCAATGCCGTACCAATAACCGGATACATAAATACCCGTCGTAGGCGGTTGTGCTGCGCATACGTGCCGGGGCTCAGCAAGACGTACTGTGCGAAGCTTGACCACGTGCCACCCACCTGTCGCAGTGCGACATCTGCCCGTAACGTTCGATTAAATACTGTCGAAAAACCCGCCTCACGCAGGTGAATACTCAAGTCAAAGTCTTCGTGCATGCCACCACGATTACACATGAGGTCTCGAGAAGCCCACCAGGCCGAAGTACGCAGCGCCATATTCGCACCTTGCAAGGCCAGTTCCGGGCCGAGCGACCAAGCAAGATAGCGACGAAAGGCTCCGTCAATTACTGAGAAAAACCGAGCAAAGGGCGCATGATGGTAACCCACACTGCCACTAACTGCATCAATCGCCTCATCCGCAAATAATTCTTGCAACGTTTCCACCCAGTCTGGCGCTAAGATACTATCGGCGTCTATCCGTCCAATGATGTCACTTTTTGCTGCGTCAAAACCAGTGTTACGGGCATGCACAACACCTTGGCGCTCTTCGTGCAAAACCGTCACAAAAGGGTAGCGCCGAGCGACTGCCACTGTTTCATCGGTGGAGTTATTGTCGACAACGAGGACGTAGTCTGGCTGTACCGTCTGGGCAGCAATCGAGGTAAGACAACGTTCAATGTCATCGACTTCGTTATAGACTGGAATAACAATAGTAACCGTAAGTCGTTTTGGCACGGTATAATGATACCATGTCCGCACAGCCAGAAGGCAGAAGATGGAAGTTACAAGAGAAGATTAAAAGCATTGTTTCGCACGGTGCATTTTTGTGTCACAAGCGTTTCTGGCAACGTTTCGCACTCGTGCTGGTTGCTTTTGTTGTCATTGCCACCGGTGGCATGTACGGCATCGCGCTGTGGTACCAGCACAGTCAGGCCGGCAAACCATACGACCTCGGCGTTACCTTCATACCGTCATACGCCGCATACCTTGGTGTCGACCCGCACGAAACGCTGAGTGCCATCATTAACGACCTAGGTGTGCGACAATTCCGTTTTACGAGCTACTGGAACGAGATTGAACCTACGCCTGGTCACTACGACTTCAGTACCCTCGACTGGGAAATGGCCGCCGCCCAAAAAGCTGGTGCCAAAGTGAGCCTTGCCATCGGCCTCCGTCAACCGCGTTGGCCTGAGTGTCATGCTCCCAGTTGGATTAACACGGCCACACCCGTGGCGCAGTGGCAACCAGCCCTCGAGCAATATATGACTGCAGTTATCAATCGCTACAAAACGTCACCAAGCCTCATGAGCTACCAGCTCGAAAATGAGTTCTACAATAGCTTTGGTGATTGCCATAACTTCGATCAATCGCGCCTGGCTACCGAATTCAGTCTGGTCAAACAGCTCGACCCCACACACCCCGTCATCATCAGTCGCAGCGATAATTACTCTGGATTTGCCCTGAGCAAGCCTCGGGCAGACATCACCGGCATATCCATCTACCGCCGAGTCTATAGCCCGTGGGTACGGGGCTACTTTACCTATCCGCTTCCAAGTTGGTACTATGCCTTTCTGGCCGGTGCTCAGCAGCTCCTGACCGGCACACCATCAGTCGTGCACGAATTGCAAACGGAACCATGGCCACCGAATGGGCAGAATATTCTCAACACAACACTGACCGAGCAAAACAAGACATTCGATGCTACACGACTGAAGTCCACGGCCACATTCGCCAAGCAAACTGGCATCCGCCACATTGACCTCTGGGGCGCCGAGTACTGGTACTACCGCATGCAAGTCTTGCACGACCCGTCCGTCTGGAACACCGCCAAAACAATTTTCAGGCAATAAGTCTGTGGTGCTACAATCTAACCAATGACTAGTAAGACCACCAGAATGTACCTGTTTGAACTGTACATTCTCGTAGATAGCCTTGAGCAGGGCCAATGGTTGCAACTTAACAAAGCAATCGTCGGGCACCTTGGTGCACTTGGCGGCAGCTACGAGCTTATCTTCCGGTGTACGGATAATGTCGTCCGCTTCTTTATACGGTGTGATCATGACCTCAGCTCGCTCTCAAATGCAATCAGTGGCATTTTACTACGCCCTTGCGATGAAAAGGAAGCGACACTACCAGAGGCCATACGCAAAGAGCGGCTCGTGCAATATGTGACTGGCGGTAACATCCTCGATCTTAAAGAAAAATACCACATCAAAAAGATGAAAAGCCTAGAGTGGGCTAGTTTTAGCATACATGCCCTCCGACACGATAAAGCCATAATCCGTTCAAACCTATACTTTCAGTCAGCCGGTAAAGTCTGGACAAAAGCTAGCAAGCTGCTCACCGCGTTTCCGGCGAATCTACTTGTTATTAACTTTGAGACCAATACCCATTATCTGAAGAAGACTGTGCCTAAGTATCTCAACATAGAGAAGTCACTTCATATGCTGACAAGTGAAAATTCAGGTGCACTTTTTGAAGTCGATACTTTTCCGTACTTCTCACATAATTACTATCTTAATTTAACTAGTTTTGAGTTCGATAAACATTCGTTCATTATTGGCGCAAGTGGTAGTGGTAAGTCAAAACTTATTAGCCTGTTTGTCGATAGGCTCGCCACCACCGCACTTGCTCCCAATTACAGGATAATCGTCATAGACCCACATGCTTCACTTGCCGAAGATTTTGAGCATTTACAAGGTACCCGGGTTGTCAACTTTAGCGGTGAAAGCACACAACTTTTTGGTGGCGCGGCGACAGACATATCCGCAGCGACCGAACTGACTGCAACGCTCTTTAAGTCACTCATGAGCAGTTCTACCGCCAAAACCGACCGTTTACTACGATTCAGCCTTTACGTCTTACTCACAGCGCAGACTATGTCGCTCGAAGCCCTCAAGCGTTTCCTGACAGAGACTGAATTACGTAACCAGATTTTGGATCATGTTCGCGATTACGTTCCAACTAATATTTCGCACTTTTTTGGTGCAGATTTCAATGAACTACGCACTAAGTACTACGATGAGGCGCTGTCGCCGATTATCTCACTCGTTGATGAAATGCAAATGCAGCCCGCACTCGTTGGAGAAGGGGAACTCTCGCTCGCAAAGACCATTCAAGATAATTTTCTCACGGTATTTTCGCTCAACAAGGTCAGTATGGGAGACAAAGTCGTCAAGACGGTAGCCGGACTTCTTATACAGCAGATATTCCTGCTCGCACAAGCACGCGCCTTTGGTCAGAAAGTAATACTCATTATTGACGAAGTTTCAATCGTCCAAAACCCAGCACTGGCCGCAATTCTTGCTGAAGCGCGCAAATTTAACCTTACGGTAATACTTACTCAACAATATTTCGGACAGATAGAAGAGAATCTTCGTGCAGCCATCTTTGCGAATGTCTACAATTACTTTACTTTTAAAGTTTCGGAAGAAGATGCGCGGGCATTAGAGGGGAACCTGAATATCGAGCTGCCCAGTGAACTTGTCGAAGAAGAGCACCAAAAAGGAATTAAGGAGCAAGAAATCCGAGTCAAGATTATGACCGAATTACATCCACGCGAGTGCTTAGTACGCGTCCTTGCAAATGGACAAGTGGTACCAGCCGTAAAAGCCCGCACGCTTGACGCGCCCGTCGCACGAGCCCACTCGAGCACAGAAAGTCCAGGGCTGAAGACTTACAGGCAAGTAGCCCCTGTCTTGCCAGCCAAATTTACCGTACAAGACAACATTGAATCACCCCACGCTTCACTGGTAACCGAACCACCCGCCCCACGCAGTATCCCACCCGTATCGCCAACAGCAGTACCTCTAGCTGGCACTACTCCAACACCATTTAATCTCAGTGATGTACTCGCTGAGCATTCATCAAGTCGACTCAAAATCAAGCGAAAGGATTAATACTCATGGACGTCCGTAATGCCCAAGCAATACTCGATAAAATAATTGGTCAAATATTTGGCTACAAAAACCCATTAAGTCTTGACCAGTTTTTGCGAAAGTATGCTTTTGACGTTCGTCTACCACAGCAAGTGAACGACAGTACGACTGGTGAACTAACCTGGACACAATCTGTCAACCCAGCCAAATTTATCACCACCCAGAACGCGTGGAACCGACAAGACTGGGACACTATGCCAGCGCGAAATTTAGCGACTATTAATGATGTTCTGGCTGCCTGGAATGAGGTCAACTTCACCTCAACTGAGCGTCAAGTAGACAGTCTGAGTGTTGCTGAGTCAGACAATATTTATACCTCAGAAAATGTGTATCGTTCAGAAGACATTAGCGACTCTAAAAATGTCCTTTTCTCAGATGGTATCTTCAGCAGCGAGTTTGTTGCAGCAGGGCAACGTAGCAACGCTTTGTCCTTTTGTGCCCGCGTAGAAGATAGCAAAGATTGCTCGAGTAGTTTCGCGGTCACATGGTCAAAAAAAATTGTCAATTCTATGTTTATTGAAGATTGTAGCGATATGTATGAATGCATGTTCTGTAGCCATATCACAAACAAGAAATTCTACATCGCCAACGCACAGTATTCCGAAGAAGAGTACCGACGCATCAAAGATATGGTTGTACGCTGGGTCCTGACTGCCTGACCAAAACTAGCATACACGACACAGGGTGGTAGGCTCTGGGCACCAAGCATTGATTGCCACCACCGCATGCAAGTCTTGCATGATCCATCCGTCTGGAACGCCGCCAAAGGCATCTTTGGTCAATAGTTCTTAGTTTTCTTAAAAGAGAAGTAACCCTATCTTTTGATAGTAGCATAATATTTATTGTTTGTCAATATGCTACCTCTGTTGTATAATGCTTCCCATGGCAAAGAAAGCCGGCCGCCGCGGCCACGCCCACCAGCTGAATCAAGTCAAGAACATCCAAAACCGTCGTGCCCGGCACGATTATGAACTAGGTGATTCTTTGGTGGTGGGTCTCGCCCTGACGGGCGCAGAGGCAAAGTCGCTGCGCATGGGGCACGGCCAGCTTCGTGGCGCCTACGTAACTGTCAAAGACAACGAGTTGTATCTACTGAACGGCACAGTGCATGGCACGAGCGGTATCCCGATTGATGAAACCGGTCAGACTCGCACCCGCAAGCTGCTCGCCAAGCGCCGTGAAATCGATGCTCTCATAGAGGCGAAAACACAAGGTCGCACCATCGTTCCGCTCGAAGTTATCACGCAAGGTCGCTACATTAAACTTCGCATCGCCATCGGTAGGGGCAAGAAGCAGTACGACAAACGCCAAGCGCTCAAAAAGCGCGACGAAACACGCACGATGCAGTCCGCCATGAAGGCCAGGGGCTAGATGATCGTCTCCGTCGATATCACCGAAAAATCTTTCGGCAGTAAACTGCTGTACGACAATCTGCGGTTTGATATTCAGCCAAACGAAAAACTCGGCATCATTGGACGCAATGGTACCGGCAAGTCTACGCTGCTCCACATCATCACCGGCGAAGACAAAGATTTCCAGGGCGAGATTGCTATCAAACGCGGCACGGTGGTCGTGTCGAGCCGCCAGGAACATCACGGTCATGAAGAAAAGACGGTGCTTGAATATATCCAGGGTGATTTGCCAGAGTTTTCCCACTTGCATCATGTCCTCAGCACATATCCCACCACTATGGGTGAAGACAGTCGGAAGCAGCAGCGCTACAGCGATGCGCTTGAGCGCTTTAGTCAGCTCGGTTACTTCCAGATCGAAGACGAGCTTGAGCAAGCCTTCACGGCCTACCAATTGCCAGTCGAGAAATTGTACGGCCAGCTCAAAACGCTGAGCGGCGGCCAAAAGCGTATGGTTGAGCTCATAAAAGTGCAGCGCTCCAAAGGTGACTTGGCTTTGATCGATGAACCGACCAACCACATGGATTACATTGCCAAACGTGAGTTTATCAAATGGCTCAGCGCGGCCAGCGAAGCCGTGGTAGTTATCACACATGACCGAGATGTGCTGGCAGAGGTAGACAAAATTATCGAAATTCGCGATGGCCGCGCCTATAGCTTTCGCGGCAATTACACGCAGTACCTGCGCACCAATAAGGGGCAGGTGACCTCACAGGTTAATGAGTATGATTTGGCACAGCGCCGCATCCAGAACCTGACAGCCGATGTCATTCGCTTCCGCCGACTCAAAGAGAAATCACGCGACCCGGGCACTATCAAGCGCTTTAAGTCCCAAGAAGAAAAGGCGGCCGCCGAACTTGCCAAGCTCTCGCAGACCGAAAAACCATCGTTTTGGATTGACCGGGAGAGCGCCGGAGACCTCGACCTTAAGATGACAGCTGCCTACGAAAAATATAAGGCCAAGAACATCCGACTGAATACAAAAAATGCTGCCACGAGTTCATCACGATTGCTCGTACAAGCCCACAATCTGAGCCTCGGCTATGGTGAGAAACCACTCTTTGACGGTGTCCAATTTGCCGTGCATGAAGGTGAACGGCTACGTTTGCACGGCCGCAACGGCGCTGGCAAAACCACGCTCGTGAATGCGATATTAGCGCGCAGCCAAGACCAGCCGATTCCCTCGACAGTCTTTGCCGGCACCGTGGCGGTAGAGCATGAATTACCACTCGGCTTTTATGAGCAAGAGATTGATGCGCGGTATCTTGCTATGACACTACATGATGCCATCGAAACGTCATACCTCGAGAAAGATTTGCAGATTAGCGATCAAAAGATCAAGCAGCTGCTTGGTGAGTACCTGTTTGAGCCTGTCACCGATGGTCAGATGCCAGTTGGCCAACTCAGTGGTGGCCAGAAGGCGCGGCTGCAGATTATTCGCATGCTCGCAAACAATCCGCTCCTGTTACTCCTCGATGAGCCAACGAACCACCTCGACTTGCCAAGCATTGAAGAGCTCGAAAATGCCCTCACGAGCTACCACGGTGCCGTCATCTATATTTCGCACGATAGCTTCTTTGCGAAGCATGTTGGTGGCGAAACGGTTACCATAGGCGCCTAAATTTTACGCGGCCAACAACATTACGATACGAGGCACTTTACACACTTCGGTGAAACAGCTATGATACTATCTGTATTTCTCTTTGAGGAATAGGCACATTACATTTTATATCATTGCTCCGATGCGATTACCTGATATTTTCGGGATGATTAGCGGGAGCGATATTCCGGGGTAGCTCAGCGGTAGAGCGGGTGGCTGTTCGGCACACGATGGTATACAATAATATGTATGCCAGACAGCCGCAAATACGCCGATCGCGCTGAATATCTCAAGAAAGCAGTTTCACTGCGCCGTAAAAAGATTCGACAAATGCTTGTTGAGTACAAAGGTGGCAAATGTGAATTATGCGGATACAACGAATGCATAGACGTGCTAGATCTACATCATAAAGATCCTAGTACAAAGGAATTCGGCATTTCCTCCAGTGGCCTTACGAGGTCCTGGGAGAAGAACAAGGTCGAAGCCGACAAATGTGTTCTATTATGCGCAAACTGCCATAGAGAGATTCACGCAGGCTACAAGCAGCCTACTTGGGTAACCAAGTAGTGATAACAGGGTGAATTGCGGGAAGTCTAACCGTGAAAAGTAAGTTTTCACGCAAGATAATCCGCAGCCAAGCCAGATTTGGGTTAAGAGAATCTGGAAGGTTCAGAGACTAGAAGGTGAGCCTAACAATAATCCTTCATTAGCGCCCTGCATCCTTAAAAGTAAGGATGATGAGATAGTCCACGCACGATAAAAGTCGTGAATAAGTGTAACCACTAGGTCGCTGGTTCGAATCCAGTCCCCGGAGCCATACAAAATGAGTCAGGCTGCAAGTCTGGCTCTTTTTGTATTGACCCGCAGAATGCGGGTTGAAGCAGCGAAGCTGGTGCGATAACAAGGAGCACGCGCAGATGCTCGCATCGAGCATGCGACGCAGATATATGCGCGGAGGCGCTATAATCCAGTCCCCGGAGCTATAAGCATTTGACCCTGTTAATTCGGGGGTCTTTTAGACAAAAAACAATGCTAGGAGCGCAATAATTAGGCAAATAGGGGTGACGTAAAAACAAACGCCACCAGAGCAACAAGAGCATACGGTACAACTACAGCGTCGCTACGAGAGTCTATGACTTTAACGTCTAGGAAGTTCCTGACTTGCACGTACTCGACTATCCTGGCAATCGACAATAATCCCAGCATAGCAATCAACGCAGGTAAGATACTATTAGGCAATAGCTTCATGGCTATGGTTATGCTTCCCTGGGGCACGAAGAAAAATATCAATATAGCTGCCAGTATCCAGGTCCATTTATCTGCAGATCTACGAGCCGCAAGGCATGCTAGGACAATCAGCCCCCAGTAAAGCGGCATAGTGTTGGCGTATAACATTGCACTTGCATTCAAGAAGTTATTGTCTTTACCTCCGGTTGCATTAATCAAGGAAATAACGCCAACAAATATCAAAAGAATGAAGGCGGCGCTAAGCAGCCAGGGTATGATGTCTTTCTTTGTTACAGTCCATAGCGTAATATAGGGTTTGTTTTCTGGTTTCATATCTAACAAATCCATATTAGTTACTGCCCAATCATCCTTCGCGCATATCGCGTATGGGATTACGACGAACATTCCGAAACAGCGGAGGAAGCATGCTCAAGAAACCGGCCGTCACGCAAACAAACAGTACCATACCGATTTGCCAACTATTCATACCAATCAAAGTAATCTGTTTTGCTGTACCTAGGCCACCAAATCCATATCGTGCCTGAGTCGTTAGTTCGTGTGCATAAATGTGGTTTACGATGACCGACCCAACAGAGCCAAGCAACAGCGCTACTGCTGCTATCAGGAGCGATAAGCTAATCGTATATAGGACATATACCAATGCAACGTCGCCCCGTTTAAAACCGATTGCCCTGAACACTGCGGTCTCACGACGACCGTCGACTATGGTTCGCCCGATAGTGATCCACATTATGATAACTGCCAGTACCACGGCGCCCACAACTGAATACTGGAATATACTCGTGGCCTTCGAGCGAATATCGTCGAGTGCAACGCTATTACTGAATGCAAGAGAGGCTTGATAAAGCCGTCCGGTAGGCTTACAAGAATTATCATATTGCGTAACGCAGCTTTGCTGATCAATGAAGCGAGAGGCATCCGAAGCGGTCGCGAATTCAACATAACGCTGTTTGTTGTCTTCACTGCCGAACAGGTAGAGCGGGGTATACGTGAGTATGTCATTGTACCGTGACTTATCCGGTATTTGATCATAGAGATTTTTTGGGATAGCTTGCTCTATACCCGTTGTCGCGAGCAAGTTGTCTATGACGTCATTAAGGCTTCGGCTTTGCTTAACTTCCTGGGTTGATGGCGACAACCCCACAACCTTAAATTTAACAAAGTAGCTAATCGGTGTGGTGTTTTTGCCAAATTCCTGATCAAATTGTTTTTGATTCTCGTCCGCTTGCTTTTCGGTGATAGTGCGTGTGTCAGTTTTAATAAAAGGGCTCTGGCAAGCGAATGGATCTGGCAGCCCATAAATAACAGGAGGTTTCTTATAGGTGGCATCATTTGCATGTGCAGCGATTTCTTTTTGTTGCTGCAAAGTTTGTTGGATACTATTAAGCGAAGCGCTATTTCTATAACAAGCGCTAAACGTAAGTGTTTCTGCCTTATCACGTAACACATTCAGGTAGTTTAGCTTTTCTGTAGTAGTTGCCATATCAGCTAACTGTGGTAAGCCGAGCAACTGCTCAACCGTATCTTTCGGAAGAATGATTGGCAATGCACCACTTGACGGTTGCCAGCCAGCATCATTTGGCAACATGAAATAGTCTGTGATGTTTGATGGTGAAATAGTGAATTGGCTTTTTATGATTGAGTCTTGCGAACTAATGTTCGACATACTGTCGGTTTGATTATAGAATTTCTCCCCATCCTTTGGCAGCACGGCCAAAGATGAACCCTGTTTCACGGAATAGCTTTGTGAATAAAAAAATGCTGTTGCGTGATAACGGTCTGCTATTGAATGCAGCTGAGCGTCATTAAATGCTGGCTGGCCACCATATTTTTGAGCTAACAGATTATAAACGATACCATTCGGGTCATTTATGTTTAAGCGAATGGTCGATGCGTCGTCGCTAGTCTGCATATAAGGAGGCAGGTCACTAGCTTGAGTATATGATATTCCAAGTCGCTCTGCCTCTGAGGTTTTTTTCTTTACGAGTGCAGTATATCGCTGCTTTGCCTCGTCCACCAATACTGGATCACGAAGTAGCTTCTGAACCGCTAAGGGGTCATTTCTTGCCTTTGAAACAGTGACTATGTATTGACTGGTAAGGCCATCCTTGCGAATGTTATCTATGCTGTCAAAAACACCAGTCGTAACCATAGATGCCGTTATAAGGAGCCCGAATAGCATACTTGCCAATAGAATAGTGATAATAGTTCGCACTTTACGGGTACGAAGCTTTGTCACGGCTAACACCATTGAATCTCGCAAGGTAATCATGCCAGTGCTCCGTCTTTCAAAATTACTGTACGATCTGCTTTTGATGCCACCATTGGGTCGTGCGTTGCTATTACGACCGTAGTATTAAGTTCACGACAAGCCTGTCTAAAAAGATCGACAACTTCCTGGGTATTCTGTGAGTCAAGGTTCCCCGTTGGTTCATCAGCGATGATGATATGTGGATTATTAATTAGTGCCCTCGCAATTGCTGCACGTTGTAGCTGCCCACCAGAAAGCTCTCGCGGATAATGCGTTAGACGATCGGCCAATCCAACCCTTTGTGCAAGCTGAGCGATTCGTTTTTTTCGTTCTCCCTTTTTCATGCGACTAGGCATTGCTGCAACTTCGATATTACGCGAGAGGTTAAGGAAGGGCTGTAAATAAAAAAACTGAAAAACAAAGCCTACGGTCTGATTTCTGAATCGAGATAGCCGACGATCACTGAGTGACTCAAGACGAGTCCCGTCGACTACGATTGTGCCAGACGTTGGTTTATCCAGGCCACCCATTAACTGGAGTAAAGTGCTTTTACCACTACCACTTGGTCCAATGATAGCAACAAATTCCCCACGCTTTATCTGAAGTGAAACACCATTCAGGGCCGTCACCTTATTACCTGAGAGCTTGTAGGTTTTTGAGATGTTTTGAACAGACAGTATATCCTCGCCTTCGATCGAAGAGGCTTCTTGTGTCCTAATCGGCTTCGTATTCCTTGACCTGTCCATTGTTTACGTTTGTGTTTTCTATTAACTTTCACTAAAAGTATACCGCGATTGGTCCTAGTGGGCAAAACGTATATATAGTTTGAGTGAGCAGTTTTTTGTGACCGAAGTCGCAAGACATGCTCAGGTCTTGGGTGAGTCGATCGACGTCAGCTCTTGTAACAGCCGGGTCCAGTGGTACAGATCCAGTCGTAATAGCCGGCTACCCAGGGCGAGTAGTACGTGATGCCCCAGCTCTGCGAGTTGCCACTACAGCCCACGTGAAGGCGATAGCCCAGACCATTGTCGATCTCGTAGTAGCTGTAGTAGTTGCCTCCGTAGCCATCCGACCACCGGGTCGCCCAGCCGGACGTTCCGTTCGGAACCTCCACCCAGATACCAACGACCTGGTTGGTCCCGTAGACACACTGGACGTCCCCGGAGCCGGTGGCGTACGCAGGTGACAACCCAGACGCTCCGACCATCGTTCCGATGACCAGAGCGAGCGCCCCCAACAAGGAGGCCAGTCTGCGTTTCATCGCAAAACCCTTCTGCTGGCGATATGTCGATCGGCTGATCAACACATTAAAAATGATAGCACACATACCTACTCAGTAAAATTCTGCCCTACATTTCAGTGAGTTGAATCAGTTGGGTTTGCCGATAATAAGTCTGTGATATTCTGTATTCTATATTTATCGTAGTCTAAACTAGCCGTTCGCAACTCGTCTGCCACTGCAAGCCAAGCCAGAAAAGATAAAGTCAGAACTGTGAAAATGGTTCTGACTTTTTGTATACCCAGAGTGGAATTGAAACTAAACTTTTTTGTTATGATTAGTCCATGAGCTACTCGCAAAAGTATACAATCGTACAATTTCTTGAACCGATTCAGCCACGACAAACATTTTCGATGGAAGAGTGGCCGCTTCACATTACTTTGGCAGATGTATTTGCAATTAATCTCGATGAGTCATTGATTAAAGCGCTGGCCGCTTACTTGAGTTCAAAAGAGTGCATTTCCACTGAATCAATGGAGGAAGCCCAACTTGGCGACCACAATAACCCAACTATAGTTACGCTAATAAAAAACAATTCTAAACTGCAGTCCTTACATGATGAACTTATTAATTTTCTACAAGCCTATGGTGCTGTTTTTAATTCACCTCAATTTACGCATGGGGGATTTTTGCCGCACGCTACTCGCCAGAATCATGCTCACTTGGAAACAGGAAAAAAGATAAATATCAGCGAGTTAACATTGGTTGACATGTTCGTCGATAATAACTGGAAGCAACGTAAAGTGCTCGAAAGCTTTAATTTGAAGTCTTAATCCATCTCAAATTTGCGATGTACGCTCACCAGTGACTAGCCTTAAGTCTTGTTTAATTAAAGCTATAACTTCCTCTATCGTTATGAGCCATAAGCATTTTGACCTCTGTTAATTCAGGAGTATTTTTTGTACTCTTACACTCGATACTAATTTTAGTTATTGTGGCGGGACAATATATATCGGCGTTTGAGGTTTAGTCCGTACATTACCTTTGCCATCAAAAATCACAGCCATTACATTCGTAGGCAATAAAGGCATATTACTCTCAGAGTAACGATCACTAAGATTAAGGCTCTCCTCTGGAATACCTAACGACGCAGAGATGTCACGCCTCAACATATACTGCGGCCTACCATGCTCGTCGATAAGAAATTTATGATTCGTTGGCTTCAATCCTGTTACCGCAAAATCAACTCCGCTAAAAGCCATCCCCGAAAATCCCATATTTGGATTTATTGCGGTAACGACACCGCTTACCTTAACTTGTTCTAAGCCTACTTTATTTTGCTGTAGCATCCGGTGTGCATATGAGAAGAGTAAGCTCATAGTATTTTTAGGAGACCAGCTCGTATTCCATGCACGCGTCATCTCAAAAGCCGTTTCCGGATTAACACCACTTAAGCTTGCGATATCCCTCTCTGAACTCGACCCAATTGGCGAGTACGAAACCCACGCAAATGGGTATGGCGAATCATCCGCATATGCCCCGAAGGCGACCGCCTCATCCTCGCGAGCCTTATGCAAATAGTGGAAATTCTCAGCATAGAATCTACTGGTTTCAAGATCTACTGTCTTCATTACTACTGGAGTTGCGCTATGCTTCTCGCGAACAAACATTACTCTACCGCGCTCACCGCTCATAAACTCCCTGTTTTTGCGTGTCAGAGCTGCATCCGAGCTAAACAGTCGCTTATCGAGACTAAGAGCACCGATAATGTCCGCACTCTCGGATGCTTCAATGGTTGATTGCCTCTTAATTGCTCTGGCATAATTCATATCTGCAACCGATTTGATTAAATCCTGATTCAGAATAATATCTTCACTTTGGATTGAAACCGTAAGCCCGGAAATCAACTCATGCGAACCATCGGCATAAGGAGCCTTCAAGGCATGGGCATAATCTTGCTGATGCCCAAGATTAGCCCAGACATCTATAGGTTTGTAGTAAGCAAGTGATAGCATCGACTGCAAGACCACATCCAGCTCATTAAACATGCCCGTCTCTTTATTGGAGTCGTGCACACACGAGGCAATTGCATCTCTGGCCATAAAAATCAGAGGGTTTTTTTCCCACACAAAACCACTTCTATCTAGTTGAAGATATTCACGGGTATTATATTCTATATGCTGCACTGTTTCGTCCATCGAGACCAATATTATAGCATAATGGTTGACTTTTTATATTGTATGTATTTTAGTTATTCGCATGAATACTACGCGCTCACTGGAAAGCATGGCATTACAGGCATTTATGGATCCATCAGAGTGGTATATTTTTAACGAGCAAGTTCAGGAAGCGGCAAGTAATTTCCCCGACATAACTGGAGTACTTGCTATCGGTTCTTTGGTGCAGTCCTTTCGACCACCCGCATACTTTTCGGAGCCAAGAAGAACAGGATCGCTTGGCATGGCCTACGAAGCGATTCGACAGCCAGAGCGGCGAAAGATCTTCCCGAACGGCAACAGCGACTTAGATATTTGGATCGCAGTAAGAGATACCGCTGATTCGTTCAAGGCTGAAAAGCCATTAAATCTTGGTGCCGTGGCCCTTCTAGAAGAATTATCGGCAGGCGAAGTCCAAAGAGGGACACGTCAATGGCACAACAAAAAATGGTCAGCCTTTGGCGGCTATTACAAGCAGCCGAATTTTTACCCCAAGAGCTTCACTGTAGCGAATGATGAGGATGAACCCTGGATGGCAAGTAGATTTACGAGCATACTAGAGCAGTCACTAGTCAAAAAAATTCCAGATTTCGTAGAAAGAGTCGGTAGGTTTACCGATAAAAAAATTCCAGGCGGTTTTCTAGAAGTCAGAGCCTTCCCTGAGTCTACCTATAACCTACGACCTGATGATGTAATGATGGAAGAAGGCATTAAAGACCGGCAGCCCTTTCCTCGCATAGCAGACGAACAATGGATAGGCCCTGACCACGCATCATACATACTTTACAACTCAGATCGATCAACCATATACCCTTATGTACTGGACGGGAGGATTCTAGGTGAAAGGATTGCATCATACATGGAGAGTAGAGGGGATGGGGCAAGTGAGAAGTCTTATGGGGCATTGCTCATAAAGCCAGATGCAATACAAAGGAATCAAGTATCCATTATTCGCGAAAAAATTAATGTCGGTATTGCATCATTCGCTGGAAAGATTGTGGTCGAAAGATTGCTACACCTCTCCCCCGCAGATATACGCGAAATATACCCATCACTATCAGGCCAAGATCTTCATGATGCCACCGAGTACCTCACGGAAGGGCAGAACTTAGGGATTGTAGTCGAGGGGCATATACCCGAAGAAGGAATGATTCATGAGTTATCGCAAATCAAAGGGGTTAGAGTTGGAGACAGAAGCGAAGAAAGGCTCATAGAAGGACGAATACTTGACGGGGCGATTAGAGACCTCTTGCCGCTGCCCGGTGACGAGGCTCGCTATGCGCGGATCCTACCAACCCTCTTCAAAAGAAAGGTAGACCCTCAACACAGATTTAATGCAGAGGAATACTCATATTATTCTCGGAACTTGGCACATTCACCAGATAACATAGTTGAACTTAAAGGGCTTCTGCGAGTCATAGCCCCTGAACTTCACTGATAGTTTATACTTCTATTATGTTAGTAAAAATCATTGACGATGAAGACAAAGATATAGGTTGTATCGAAAGACAGTATTTGGTTCAGTACGGCCTAAGACACCAAATAGCACGAGTGATAGTACTTTCTAAGAAAGACCAGAAAATACTACTCCAACAGAGAAGTCTCTTGAAGGACTCCTGTCCCGGGATGTGGGACACGAGCTCAAGTGGCCACGTGGATGCTGGTGAACAGGCGAGCACAGCAGCCTTAAGAGAGCTAAAAGAAGAAATAGGCATTTCTGCTAGTAATGTTACTCTCGTGGGATCTTTTAATACGAACGAGCGGCTAGCCGGGGGCAGGTTAGTACGGTCAACCCTAATATATGTACTCGAGATCAATAGCACGAACGACGTAAAGCCTACAGTAGACCCCACTGAACTCGAGACCATAGAATGGCATAACATTGAAAGCACAGAGTTTATGTCACTCACACCTGGGGCAAAAAAAAGCCTAAATATACTTCGGGCTTGGCTTAAAAAATAGAAGACCGACGTTGTTGCACAATCTTCAAAGTTGCAAAACTCGTCAATCAAGAGGAGCCAAGAAAAATGACTCGTCTTCTGACGGGTCTTTTTTCTTTATTCCGAGATTGTATTTGAGCCAGCGGCCAGCGAACGAAGTAAGTAAGGTCGCTGGTTCGTACAGGATTGCACGCGCAGGTGCTTGCACCGAAAACCGAAATCCGTGCCATATCCAGTCCTCGGAGCCAAAGTTAGATTTCGAATTTAAATACAGTACGTATTCTCGCTATAGAATTCCTGTTTTCATGCCATAATCGGTGAGCTATTAAGAAATGGGGGATGAATCATGACAAAACAAGTTTACATTAATCTACCAGTAAAAGATTTGCAGAAATCTACAGAATTCTATCAAGCTCTCGGCTTCAAGAAAAATGATATTTTTTCAAACGACAAAGCAAGTGGGATGGAATGGTCTGATAACATTATCGTCATGCTTGTGACGCACGATTTTTACACGACATTTATTCCCGGTAAACAAATTATCGACGGCGATACAGCCAGTGGCGTGCTACTTGCCCTTAGCTTGGAAACTAAAGAAGATGTACAAAAGTTTGCAGATACTGCTAAGGCTAGCGGTGGTAACTACTTTACGGTTGAGTATGGGGTATCCGAGGATATAATGTTTGGCTACGAAGTTCTCGACCTTGACGGCAACCAATGGGAGCCAGTTTGGATGAGCGCGGACTTTACGCCAGAGTCGTAAGATATTCTGACATATGCTCGTCTTTGCCTAGCCCATGAGGGCTCAAGCCCGCGACCGCATATCTCAAAAAAAACAGAAGTACCTACTTTCTTTTTCATAAGTCGTTATAGAGCAGGTGACAGTATGTAACTCTCGGCTCCGTGATTACATGGGGGACAGGTAGTATACCAATTTACCATCCGATTGATCATCGATAATGGTATTGGCTTTCATTTGGCCATTGCCCGTAGTCGGATCAATCGCCCCGGAGTTTCCGTAAATAAAAGTGGGCGTGTGGCCGCCGCTAACTACTAGTTCTACATGGCCCCCAATGTAATCGAAGTAGGCAATATCCCCCGGTTTTGGAATATATCCCGACGAAGCCAGATGCATTGTAAAACCATAGTTCTGAATAGCATCGGCGGTATTCTCATCCCAGCCATCGTACGCTTGCGTAAAGGGATGTCCCGCCTCTTTATACACGTAGCTTACAAAATCAGCACACCAAGCTTCATACGGGGCACCATCGGTGTACTTAGCTAGCAAATCTTCATGGCTTACGGTACCGGATTGCCACAACACCCATTCACGTTCAGCGTAGCAAGCCACAAGCTCACCCTCGGAGCCATGGCAGGCATCGGCCTGAGTGTTTGTTTTGGGCGTCACCGGTGTCCATGTCTGGTTTCCAGCATGCCCCGATCCACACGGTGCCATCACAACAGGATGCTTTGGATGAGGCGCCGTTAAACACATCGTACTATTTGGATTAAAATAGCTAGTTTTATCCTTGAGCCATACCTGACCAGGGGCGGTAGCATCGCAGTCAGCAATAACAACAGGGCTATACGAAGTTTTTTGATTATCGCGTACAGTCAGGCAGCTCGTGCCATGCTTGATTCGATCACCATTTACCGTCCAATCTTGTGCCGAGCTAGTATTGCAGCCCCATAACAAGACCTTGTTACCGCTCTTCAGTCCGTCCTTGTAGTCGTCAAGGCAATAGCCGCTCGTACCTGATCGAATGCTCGCATGCAAAGCATCTGCACTACCAGTGCCAATCCGAAAAATGATAAATGCAATCAAGCCCGCAATCGAAAGCAGTATAACCGATAGACGTACAAAGCCACTAGTAGCGTTTCTTGCCATATTTTTTGTTTTTGGATTCCATATATATTGTAAGTCAGTATACATAAAATGCAACGGTGTTAGAGAGTATTTTATTGAAGGTTAAGAGGACGACTCTCCTAGTTACATATGCAAGCAAGCGAAAGAGGACTATTTGCTTTTGCGCTATGTACTTTTGTTTTATACTGACGGTATTACAGTGACAAAAGGTGCTCCATGTCAGAGGCAGAAACATACCTAACGAAAGTACAGCCCGACGTTGATGATTGGCTGGAATTCAATGCGCCTTTCTTTGCAAAGTTAAGAGGCGTAGAGCAGGAGGGTCCGGTACAATTTGCGCCATTTACTGACGTCGACGTTCATGCCGAAAGAGCAGGGGTGAGCCTGGAAGAGTATTTTGCCCAGATTAAGCAAAAGGTAGGCCCCTTGGGCGGGCTTGCCCTTACGCTTGTCTATTCACCGATGGATGAAGCATGCCATGTCGTCGTCGGCCCCAAAGAGGATGCTCAAAACCCGCAAGTCTAAGGAGTAGGCACCCTTTTCACTTTCGTAGGAGTCGTTGATACCTCATCCACTATAGGTGTGGCTGCTATATTCACTATTTTTGCCAACCGCTCCAGCTGCTGAAACTTACCGTACTTTATAGGTTCATTTTTATGGTCATATAGCCGGTAGTAATGGTCATATTTCCTCACTTCACCATTAAACATTTTAGCCATCGTCGGTTTATCAATACGTTTAATGTACCAGCCGGCCGGTTGCTGTTCGAGAATATGTTTAATTTTTGCGTAATGATTGAATGGCATGGTGCTAATTATACCAATGAAACCTTCGTACCCTGCGTTAATAAGATAGCTAGGACGGACTGAACAAGATACCGTAGCATAGAAGAAGCTATGAATTTTTTTCTCTTGTAGCACCCACCTAACCATACGGGTGCTGTGGTATACATGAGAGTCGAATGGATTACTAAACTCGTTAAAATTTGGATGCTATAATAGCCACAAGCATGTCAACCTATATCGTACAAGAAAGCACAAATATAACACCGTCGACATTGCTCCTCACCCTGCAACGCGATGAGGCGGAGCGACCCTTGGCATTCCAACCAGGGCAATATGCTGCCATCAGCTACAAAAGGAAGGGCAGACTGTCCCATGCTCGTTGTTTTTCGATTGTCAGCTCCCCAACTGACCAACACCTGCTACAGTTCAGCATGCGCCTGCGGGGTCGCTTTACAACTTCTTTAAGTAAACTCGAGCAGGGGGATTTGGTAGAGGTAAATGGACCTTTTGGTGGCTTCATTTTTGATGCATCCCGCGATAAAAAAGCGATTTTTATAGCCGGTGGCATCGGCATCACACCGTTCATGAGCATGATACGGTATCTGAGCGCCCTACAAGACGATAACGATGTAACCCTACTCTACAGCTGCGCAACCCAAGATGATGTACCATTTGGTGATGAGTTGCTTGCCATCCATGAAGCCCACCCAAATCTGAAGATTATGTTCGTAGTGGGCAATGGTCCGACCGATCGCCTACCCGCCAAGCAGGTAGCAACCGGCCGCATCACCCCAGAGCTGCTCGATAGCGTAACGAGCAAGAGCTACGCTGACTGCCGGTTCTTCATCTGTGGCCCACCGGTATTTATGAAAGCGATGTATAGTATCCTCGCCAAACAGGGAGCTCCCAAAGGCAACGTGCTTACAGAGGCGTTTACGCAGTCATCACCAAAACAGACGAGCGTGCTGCGTAGTTGGCCAGCTAACGTGTACGTGCTTGGTGCTGTCGGTATTGGACTTGGTACGTTCGTCGTGATGGTCAGTGATCTCTTGAAAAGCTTACCCCCAACAACAATACAGGCTCCCACCAAAACCGCACCGTATCTCATCACTAATGCCCGCCAAGAACAACTTGATCAGCTCGTGAATAGCATTCCTCCATCGCCAAATGTCATTACCGCACCCACAGCGCCGACAACATCTCAAGCCGTAACCCCCACTACGTCAAACCCTCAGCCACAGACTCTTGCGCCAATATACTCTGCGCCCACAACCGCCCCAGCTCCTACGTGCCAAACGACGCCATCTGGGCGGTGCATATAAAGTTACCCTATGCAGTACTACCAGGAATGTATAGCCCTTGGGAGCATGACTGGTATATCGCTTGTGAGCGATGCCAGCCCTGCGTCCATAGAGGCACTCTATGCTAATCTCTGGCAATCGATATTTTTATTTGAAAGACAATTTAGCCGTTTCGTACCGAGTAGTGAGCTGTCAAGACTGAACCGTGAAGCTGGGACAAGGCAGTTCATATCTTCCGAATTTCGAGACATTTTGCTCGCAGCCAAAACGATAGCGAACGAAACGGATGGTATATACAACCCGTTTGTACTACCCGCTCTGCAGGCCAGTGGGTATGTCCACTCACGAGTACCGGGCTACGAGCAAGATGCAGTCGACAATTATTCGAACCGGTCCGTGGTGACAATTGAACGACTAGAAATCGGTGACGACTGGGCACGCATACCGTACGGAACGGCATTAGACCTTGGTGGATGTGGCAAAGGGTATCTTGCCGACCAGTTGCGCACCAAGCTACCAAAGACAGTAACGGGTTACTGGCTATCGCTCGGCGGTGATATAGCCGCTGGAGGCCTTGATGATAGCAAGGAACCGTGGAAAATAACCATCCAGGATGCCCGCGATCCAATCCAAAATATCGGCACCCTGACGACTACAACTTCATGTGGTGTCGCGACATCAGGCACCACTGTCCATACTGGCAAGAAGGGAGGAAAAGCATGGCACCATCTCATTGACCCCCGTACGCACGAGCCGGCCGTGACTGACGTCTTGCTTGCAACGGTATGTGATACATCAGCCCTCCGTGCCGATGTGTTTGCAAGTTGCGCAGTCATACTAGGGAGTAAAGAGGGCCTACAGTTCCTCAAGAAACACGGCATACGAGCCGCGGCACTGCAGTGTCATCTCACGAATGAAACTTTCCATAGTATTCATTACGGTAATGGTATAATCATACATACTCCTCATGCGTAAACTACTCCTTATTATCCAACTACTTGCTCTAGTGACATTTACTGCCAGTTTGGGGCAAAGCGCAGCGGCACTTACTCCTACTGGAGCCGCTGCAAACCAAAGCTTTACCACCACAGATTCGCCGAATATACTCGTGAAGCCCGTACAAGGGCCTACCGTCTCTAAGCAACTCGAAACCCGCGCAAAGTCATCGTGGCCTTGGTACATCACCCGTGCAGCAGGCTTTGTGGCGGCCTTTTCTCTCATTATGCTCATGCTTTCGGGCGTTGGCTTCATAACTGGCGGCAGCTTCAGGTTCCTTGAGCCGCTTACCGCCTGGGCAACCCACAAAGCCATCGCCTACGTATTTACCGTATCAGTCATAATACATGTGGTTGCGCTTCTGTTTGATACGTATGTACCCTTTTCAATCGCCCAGCTGTTCGTGCCGTTTTTGTCACACTACCGTGATATTTCTATTGCAGGGCACCATCTCGGGTCGCTCTACGTGGCCCTTGGTGTCCTTGCATTGTATTTTGTACTCGCTATAGTTCTGACGTCTATCATATGGATTGATAAGAAGCCGCATACCTGGAAATTATTTCATTTCCTAGCTTACCTGACTATGATCTTTGTATTCTTTCACGCGCTCTACCTTGGCACTGACTTAACACGGGGTATTTTTCGTATTTTATGGATTATATTCGGCTGTATCGTGGGCATTTCCATCGTATACAGACTTCGGAGGAGGGCGCAAGCTAGATGACACAGGCCTTAACGCCTGCGCTTGCCACTATCCGCGAGCGCAATAAGCACAAGCGCGTGTTTGGCTGGATTTTCTTATACGTGGTGCTTATTGCAACTTTTGTATTTTCTGTTTATTGGCAGGCCAAACGTGTTAATACTCTCGGCCTTGCTTCGGGCAAACTACAACTCACAACCTCGAAGTCCACATACACAATTGGCGATTCTATTAGCTATACCCTCAAGAATAACCTTGAAAAGCCCATTACACTTGTAACTTCCTGTCCCCAGGAACCACTCTATGTATACTCTTGGGCTAACAATGCATGGGCCCGTATACACGATACGGCCACTGCTTCGGCTTGTTCTGGTGAACCTCCACAACAAACCATACCCGTTGGCGGCTCCTACACACAAACGTTTGACAAATGGCCAAATCTTTTTGACAAACCAGGCATATACCGCATCGTTAGCCTTGCCACTAACTACACGGCGCTGCCGTATGCTGATTTTCAGGTTATCGCCAAACCTGTTGTCATCCAACCGAAAGTAGAAACGCAGACGCAAATCATCATTCAAAAAGTAATTACCCCCGTATATATCACCGTGCCAAGTAGCGGTGGTGGTGGCGATAACTAAAGCGCGCCAAGGCCATACCCACGACTGCCAGAATCCCATAAATTACTCATATGCGTGTCCTCGCTAGATTGAGCAAGAATAATAGAGGTATGGCTCGAATATATCGCAGCACAGTGATGGGTAAGCTTATTGCACCATATGACAAAGTGAGCACCCGGAAGCATATACACCGGCTTACATGCCCCCGTATAGCTTCAACGCTACGCCCTAGGCTGGCTGTGCCTTCGCTGACTCATGAACATAGTTTTACAGATACAGTCAATGCTCTATGAGAATAGTAGTTACGTTTACCACGTAAACATAAGCGTTGCATATTATGAAGAGGTAGCTATAATGATTTTTAGCACAATATAAAATCTTACAAGAATGGATGGATGGTGGGTCCACTGCAAATTACCTCAGAAATAGGAACATTAAAGACGGTTTTGGTGCACCGTCCTGGCGCCGAACTCGAGAATCTTACGCCAGACACACTACACGAATTACTATTTGACGATATACCCTATCTACAAGTAGCCCAAGAAGAACATGATGCCTTTACTGAGCTGCTCCGCTCACGCGGCATTGAGGTGTTGTACCTTGATCAAATGACGGCCGAGGCACTTGATCACGATGATCTGAAGCGGGCGTTTGCTACTGAAATGGTGGCCGCCTCCAAGCAAGGTGAACGCCGAGTGACCGGGGCTCTCATAGAGTACCTCGTGAATATGCCAACGCTCGATATGGTTCATGCCATCATGGCCGGCGTACGCAAAGACCATATTCAGCTACCGCCCGAGCATGCCCAACAGCTGCACAACATGGTACAGAAAACGCATTATCCATTCTATCTCGACCCTATGCCAAATTTGTACTTCACGAGAGACCCAAACGCCACCATTGGTGGCGGCTTGACGAACAACCGTATGCACTGGCCAGCTAGGCGCCGCGAATCGTTATTCATGAAATATATCATCGAGCATCATCCGCGCTTTGCATCTGCCAACGTACCGGTATGGTATGGCCGCGACAATAAATTCTCAATGGAGGGTGGCGACGAGTTAGTCCTCAGCCATGACACGATGGCAATAGGCATCAGCGAACGGACCACACCGGAAGCGATTGAATCAATGGCCGTGAAATTATTTGCTGGTTCCGAGTTTAAGAAAATCATTGCAATTGAAATTCCCAAATCACACGCCTTTATGCACCTTGATACCGTCTTTACGATGATTGACCATGCTACCTTTTCGATACATCCGGCCATCCGCGACAATGGTGGCAGGCTGAATATGTACATCCTCGAAAAGACCGAAGGCCAAGAATACCCAACCATCACGACCGAGACCGATCTGGAGCATGTGTTACGTGTTGCACTTGCAAAGGACCACATTACCCTTATCGAATGTGGGAATGGAGATGAGATTTCGTCTGCTCGTGAGCAATGGAACGATGGCAGTAACACATTGGCGATAGCACCGGGCGTCGTCGTGACCTACGACCGTAATTATGTAACCAATCAAGCACTGCGTGATCAAGGCATCGAAGTACTCGAGATCTCGGGTGCTGAGCTCGGTCGTGGCCGCGGCGGGCCACGCTGCATGAGCATGCCACTCGTCAGGGAGGATATATAAATGGCACAAAGTCTACATGGTCGTTCATTTTTAAATTTGGCTGATTTTACGGCCGAACAAGTCAGGCTAATGCTCGATACCGCCAAAGACTTTAAGCGGCAGAAGCACTTAGGCCAGCCGCATCGTTTGCACGAGGGCAAAAACATTGCCTTACTATTCGAGAAAACGTCTACCAGAACACGCTGTGCCTTTACGGTGGCAGCGAACGATCTTGGGGTCGCGCCTGAATTTTTAGGTGCCAATGATATTCAGCTCGGCAAAAAAGAATCCGTCGAAGACACTGCTAAAGTATTAGGTCGCATGTTTGACGGCATTGAGTTTCGTGGCTTTGCCCACGAGACGGTTGAGCAACTCGCCAAGTTTTCTGGCGTTCCGGTATGGAATGGGCTGACCGACAAATTTCACCCGACCCAGATTCTGGCAGATTTTATGACACTCGAAGAACACGTTGGGCCACTTCGCGGTCTAAAGTTAGTCTTCGTGGGTGATGGCCGCAATAACATGGCGAATAGCTTACTCCTCGGCGCCGCTCAGATGGGCCTTGATTTCCGTATTCTAGCGCCTCATGAACTCCACCCCGAAAAGGAACTCGTCGAGGAGGCTCATGCAATGGCCACAGTCAGTGGCGCCAAGCTCACCATTACCGACAACTTTGATGAGGCACTCGTCGGGGCAGACGCCATCTACACCGATGTATGGGTATCGATGGGCGAAGAAGATAAATACGCCGAACGAATTCATTTACTAAAGGGATTCCAGGTTAATCAAAACATGCTGCAATGGACCGGTAACCCGAATGTAAAATTTTTGCACTGCCTACCAGCATTCCATGACCTACAAACAGATACCTCACATAAGATACACGATGAGTATGGACTAACAGAGATGGAGGTGACCGACGAAGTCTTCCGCAGCCCCGCAAGCATCGTGTTCGATCAAGCGGAAAACCGCATGCATACTATTAAAGCCGTCCTGGCACTAACGCTATAAGAGAAAGAAGGAACAATAACAATGGCTCTTAAAAAAGAAAGCAAGACGCTCGGCCTTTTGCCGCTGACTGCGCTTGTGGTTGGTTCAATTATTGGAAGCGGCATCTTTAACTTGATGAGCAACCTGTCGGCCGGGGCATCGCTCATCGCGATCCTCATTGGATGGGCCATTACTGGTATTGGTATGCTTTTTTTGGTGCTGTCGTTCCGCAACCTGAACAAAAAGCGCCCTGATCTTGATGCGGGTATTTTTAGCTACGCCGAAGCTGGCTTTGGTAAATTTATGGGCTTCAACTCTGCATGGGGCTACTGGATCTCGGCCTGGGTCGGCAACGTCGCCTATGCCACACTGATGTTCAGCTCGCTTGGCTACTTTTTTAAGGTCTTTAACGGTGGCCAGAATTTGGCATCAGTCATTGGTGCCTCCATCGTACTCTGGCTCGGTCATTTCCTTATTTTGCGTGGCGTAAAGTCCGCCGGTTTTACCAACGTCATTGTGACGATTGCAAAAATTATACCTATCGCAATCTTTATATTTGCCGCGTACGCTGCCTTCAAGCTCCATATTTTTACCTCAGATATCTGGGGCACGGCCTCAAAAGGTTTCGAGTTCAAGAGTGTGCTTGAGCAGGTCCGAAGTACCATGCTTGTTACCGTCTGGGTGTTTATTGGTATTGAAGGCGCAGTGGTCTTTTCCGGACGAGCTAAAAAGCGAAGTGACGTCGGTAAGGCTACTTTTCTAGGTTTATTCACTGTTCTTGCCGTGTATTTGCTCGTATCAGTGCTGTCACTCGGCCTTATGAGTCGACCAGATTTGGCCGCGCTCGGTCAGCCAGCTATGGCCTCGCTCCTAAAGACAGTCGTCGGTTCATGGGGTGCAGCACTTGTTAATATTGGCGTTATCGTCTCAATCTTGGGCGCATGGTTAGCCTGGACGATGTTCGCGTTTGAGCTTCCATACCAAGCTGCTCTGCGCGGTTCATTCCCGGCCGTCTTCAAAAAGGTGAATAAGCAAGGCACACCACTTGTTGCCCTATTAGTGACAAACCTCCTTGTCCAAGCATTTTTGTTTACGTTCCTAATAAGCGGCTCAGCCTACACCTTTGCCTTCTCACTTGCCACTACTACCATCCTAATTCCATACGCCTTTACAGCCTTTTACCAAATTAAATACTCCCTTCAAGAAAAGAGTGGCACGCCACACCGTACCCTCAATATTGCCGTGGGCGCCGTGGCCAGCATCTATGCATTGTGGCTCGTCTATGCCGCTGGACTCAAGTATTTACTCCTCACTTCGATTGTGTACGCACCTGGTATCCTCGTTTTTGCTTGGAGCCGTATCCGCAACAAAAAGAATCCATTCTCACTCGTAGAGCTCGTCATCGCACTTGGTCTCGTCGTTGTCTGTATTGTTGCTATCTATAAACTTGCAAGTGGTCAGATAAGTTTGTAAGCCTATGGCACTGCATAGAATGGTCATCGCCCTTGGTGGTAACGCGCTCCAGAAGAAGGGTGAAGCAAGCGCTGCATCGCAAATCAACGTGGCCCGTGAAACTGCTCGGCAGCTTGTAACGCTGATATCAAAGGGGCATCAAGTCGTCATTGTGCATGGAAATGGACCGCAAGTCGGCGATATACTCCTGCACGAAGAAGCCTTCAATACAGCCGAAGCCCCGACGCTACCGCTAGACAGTTGCGATGCCATGAGTCAGGGTTCCATCGGCTACTGGTTACAGCAGGGCATTGGCAATGAACTGCGGGCTCACCACAGCCAGCAGTCGGTTGCATCAATAGTGACCCAAGTAATCGTCGACGAGGCTGATCCAGCCTTCAAAAATCCCACCAAGCCAATTGGTCCGTTCTATGAATCAGAAGCAGAGGCCCGCATTGCCGCAGAAGCACGTCACTTTACCGTTACGGAAGATGCCGGCAGGGGGTGGCGGCGAGTTGTTCCATCGCCACTTCCCAAAACCATCGTAGAGAAACCCCTCATTACCTCACTGATTGATGATGGATTCATCGTTATTGCCGCAGGGGGTGGCGGCGTACCGGTGCTTGAAACAGAGCAGGGACTCCAGGGCATTGCAGCTGTCATCGATAAAGATATGAGTGCCTCGGTCCTAGCAGACGGTATCGAGGCTGAAGTTCTTTTGATTCTTACCTCTGTCGAGGCGGCTAAAATACGCTTCAATACACCGAACGAACAGACGCTGCACCATGTCAGTTGCGAGCAAATGCGACGCTACTGTAGCGATGGTGAATTTGCGAGTGGCAGCATGCTGCCAAAAGTGCTCGCCTCGCTTACTTTTGTCGAGAAGCGGCGCGGACACCGCAAGGCTATTATTGCATCTCTCGATACTATTCAGGCCGCTATGGATGGCAAGAGCGGCACCATCATTACCTGAGATGTGTCGCACGAGAGGCACCGGCCGCTACTGTGCCCCCTCTGTATGTAATGAGGCTTCACGCTTGCCATTGTTCTGCGCGCTGTATTTTCCATTCACTAGGCATATACTAGATTTATGCACAGATATCTTACGCACACCCTACTCAATATACCGTCATACACTTGGATACTGCAGTTACTCTATGTAGCCGTCGCGTTATCAATTCTGTATGTCTATGCGACGACCCATAAACGAACGACAAAGGAGATTGTGCTGTTCGTAGTTGCCGTTATCATCGTAGATATCGTCTGGCGACTTGCCATTAAACGTTAGGGGCACCGCATGAGCAGTGAGAGGCTATGACATACACTGTTGATTTTACTAACGTATCGACTACCGGACTGACAAGCTCGCCGGTTGCGGGAGCACTCGCCGGACTACGTGCGAATGAATCGCGCTACTTCATGAATAAATATGGACATGCTTTTACTGTTACGTCCGCCGTTGAAAATCAAGAAATTCTTACGTATGTTGCTACCATTCTACGAAAAGAACGGGGCATTACAGTAGCGGCAAAGCCACTCGAGGTGTCGTGTTTCCAGGTCGAAGACATTGTTTGGACGTACGTATTCTACGAAGATGGACTTGCGTTGAATGTATTATACACTCTCGATAACCCCAATAAACGAGCCGTTGGCTTCAAGCTTTCCGAGGGTATGTCAATCCCAAAGGAACTTGAGCATACATTTAAATTTGCACGGCAGAAGTCTAAACTTGCCGGAATAATACGTGGCTCCTATTTTGTTATTAAAGGCGAATATCCTACTCCCGCGGCAACATAACACGTACGCAACAATACTCACGGTATTAAGCCGGTATTAAGCCCATTTCGCTTCGATGTCTGGCTCCGCTCGCATCTATGTCGACAGCTTTCGGTGGCCCATCGCCTGCGTACGTGCGTAGCGTAAATGCTTGTATGTGTATCTCCAAACAACACCGTAAGGCTTAGGCGCAGTATAAAAATATTGCTATTTGTAAAAACAAAGCATAACCTAAATATACAAAGACTCGTAATAAGACCAAGGAAGGGTACTATATGCGAAAACACCTTCATAAGTTTGGGCTAGTCGGCACTGCACTCGCATTTGCAGTCGTCAGCGGTTCTACGGTCCTAGCGCTACCAGCTCAAGCAAGCGTTCAGGCACAATCGGGAAACATGGCGCCAGCGGCCACGTCAAACACCAATCCAACCACACCAGCTACCGTTAGGACAGAGACGCGAACACGATTAGCATCCGGCCGGCTGAAAGCGTGTCAGAATCGCGAGCAAGCTATTACGAATATTATGGCACGTATAGCCGACAGGGGGCAAAAGCAGGTGACGCTTTTTGGAACCATCGCAACGCGCACCGAAACGTTTTATGTGACTAAAGGCAAGACTCTTAGCACCTACAGCTCACTCGTATCAGATGTGACGACTACGCAGGCCGCCGCCCAGACTGCGGTTGACGCCATAAAGTCAGATAGTGCCGGTTTTAGCTGTAACGGCTCCGATCCGAAAGGCTTCGTAAACTCCTTCCAAGTAAGCCTGAGGGCAGAAATTTCAGCGCTTCAGGCATATAGGACCGCCGTGAAAAACTTAATTGTCGGCGTAAAATCTGTTCAGAGCACCACTACAACGAGCAATACCACGGGAGGTAACCAATAATGCGTATTCGTCGGCACAAGCAAGCAGGTTTTTCAGTCGTTGAATTACTCATAGTTCTTGTTGTTTTCGCCGTTCTCGCTTTTGTGGCTTACGGTGTTCACGACCGTCTAGCTACCAAGACAACCACTAGCACAAGCCCTGCGGCTACTGTGACTACCCAGTCACCCAACGCTACAAACGTCTCTCCCGCACCAACGGTCAGCACTACGAGCGATTTGGATGCTGCATTAAGCGTACTGAACCAAAACGACCCGAGCGCGGTAAATACGACCGATAGCAGTCAGCTCAGTAGCCAAGCGAATACGTTCTAGGAGCAACGTACACGACGCCACGGGAATGGCTCAATCAAAATAGGCTGCCGCAGTAGCAGCCTATTTTGATTGAGTAGTACTTTCTCTGACGTCCAATTCTCTGCCGTATACTTTATGCGATATACAAGCGTGCTATACTAAGCATGAGAACTATCGTTAGAGGGAAAATAAAATTGAGCTGGAAGTCACCTCGATGAAAGTGCGCATACCGAAATATTCATCGGTAATCTGTTTTGGATTGGTTTTTTTGGTGGCTGTGACGGCTATTGTAAGCCATAATGTACACGCTCAAACTCCGTGCCCGTGTCATCTCTTTTCGTCAAGCACCGTACCGAGTTCACCGACCGTTGCAAATGATAACAATCCGACCGAGCTTGGCATGCAATTTATGCCCCAAGCAAACGGGTACATAACTGGCGTCAGATTCTACAAAGATGCGAGCATGACAGATATCCACACTGGTAACTTATGGAATGCCAGCGGTAGTCTATTGGCGAGTGGAATATTTAGTGGCGAGACCAGTACGGGCTGGCAGGATCTAACCTTTGCAAGTCCCGTGCCAGTAACTGCCAATACCCTATACACGGCGTCTTATTACACGGCCAGTGGTAAGTATATCGCATCAAGTAACTACTTCACGAGTGCTCTCACGAATTATCCCCTTATGGCACCGGCTAGTGGCAATGTTACTCGTGGTAACGGCGTATTTGCAACCGGCGGTGATAGCTTTCCAAATAGTAGTTACAACGCAAGTAATTACTGGGTAGACGTGACATTTCGCCAAACCATTGATGGCAGTGCTCCACAAGTTACAAATACATCACCGGTTAACGGTGCAACAGGTGTTTTTGTTGGTAGTAACGATACCGTCACCTTCAGCCAGGCTCTTGATTCAGCCACCGTTAACGGTAGCACCGTCGCCTTGACCGACAACACCGGTACGATCATTGCGGCTACCATAACGTATGATAGTAGCACACAAGCAATTACCATTACTCCTCAGTCGCCCCTAGCCAAAAACACTGTCTACATCGCAACGATTCGAGGTGGCAATGGCGGTGTTCAGAACTTAGATGGTACCCTCATGGCCACCAACTATCAATGGTCCTTTACGACGGGTGCTGATACCTGTCCATGCTCCATCTGGAATAACGCGGCTCCGAGCGGTACACCGACAACATACACCGGGACAAATGGTGGCGAGGAGTTTGGCGAGACTGTTCACGCCGACAGTAATGGATACCTCACGGCAGTTCGTTTCTACAAGCCTCTGCGCGCTACCGCCAGCTCTCATACCGTGCACGTTTGGACAACAACCGGTACTTTACTCGCATCTGGGACAAGTACCCACGAGACAGCCGTCGGCTGGCAAGAAGTACCGCTCAGTACAGCTGTACCGATACAGCAGGGGACTGGTTACATTATTTCGTATTATAGCAGCGATAATACCTACGTATATAGCCTCGGTGGACTCGCCACACAAGCCGGAACTGGCATCTTACACGCAGATGCCAATGGAGCTTGGTATTATCCTGGAGCGGATGTATTTCCTAATCAAAACGGGGGTGGCAATGCCAGCGTTAATTTCTGGGCAGATGCAGTTTTTACTACCACCAATAGTTACACCGCGCCGTTTACTGTTGCCGTATCCCAACCACTTCAGAATGCGTACGGAGTCTCACCAAACTTGCCTCTCACCTTTAAGATGACCAATGCAGTCGATACGAGTACTCTCGGCGGCACCGTAGCCCTGAGGGACGCAAATGGCCAAATTGTTGCCGGCTCTGTTACCTATGACGACGCTGAGCACACCATTAGCTTCACACCCTCACAGCCCCTTGTTGCTGGCACCGCCTACACAGCATTGCTCGGCGGTGGTATGAAAGACATCTATGGTACAGCCCTTACACCCTACAGTCTCCCCTTTAGCACCGGATCGACTCTCAATAGTACTATCAACCAAGGCATGGGGGGCCCAGTCCTAGTGCTCACGAGTACAACCAATCCATATGATACCTACCTGGCCGAAATGCTCAGAGCCGAGGGGATTAATTACTTTGAAGTGAAAGATATTTCGGCGCTGTCGACAACCATTCTCTCCAATTTCCGTCTTGTTTTACTCGGCAGAACAGCACTTACCACCAGCCAAGTCGCTACCCTTACTAATTGGGTAGGCGCGGGGGGAAATATGATTGCTTTCCAGCCAGATAAACAGCTGGCAAGTCTACTGGGACTAACCGATCAGGCCCAAACCCTCAATGAAGGGTACCTGAGAGTTAACAGTACCGTCAGCCCGGGCCAAGGTATTACATCTGAAACAATGCAGTATCACGGTTCAGCCGATATATACGGCACTACAAGTGGCACACAAGTAGTCGCCACGCTGTTTAGTAATGCAACTACGGCGACTACCGCTCCGGCAGTAGTTGAACGAACGGTTGGCAGTGGCCATGTCGGTGTCTTTACCTATGACTTGCCAAAGTCTATCGCTCTTACGCACCAGGGCAATCCAGCTTGGGCAGGTCAAGTGCGCGATGGCAATACACCCATTCGGCCAGATGACTTGTTTAATGGTAATGGTACGACTGATTGGTTAAATACCGCAAAGGCATATATCCCTCAGGCCGATGAGCAACAGCATTTACTCACAAATATGCTGTTATCTATGACACAGCCCAATTCGCCAATGCCTCGCTTTTGGATACTGCCACACGGTTTAAAGTCCGCACTTGTCATGCTCATGGATGATCACGCAACCGCAACAGGCACGAATGATATCTTTAATGATATCTATAATTACAGTACAACTAACTGCTCTGTTATTGATTGGGGTTGCCAACGGAGCGGATCACTCTTGTACGCAAACTCTGGATTAACAGTAAGTCAGGCCGCCACCGCAAACAGTCTGGGCTTTAGTATGGGCGTACACGTTCAGACGGGCTGCAGTGACTACACGAGCTACAATAACCTCAATAGCGCCTACATAACGCAGATAGCAGATTTTCGAACTGTATATGGCAGCGTTTTGCCCTTGCAGAATTTTGATCGAACCCATTGCTATGTATGGTCAGACTGGGACTCGGTGCCAAAGGTCGACATCGCAAATGGGCTTCGCATAAATTACAACTACGAGTGGTGGCCCAATACTTGGACCGGGTCAAACACAGGGTACTTAACCGGCTCAGGTTTAGCCATGCGCTTTACTGATGCAACCGGTAACCTACTCGACACGTATCAGGCGGTGACTGATCTCGATTATGAAACAGATCCGACTTCGGCCACCATGAATGCCGATCTTGACAATACTATAAACAGCAATGAGTTTTACGGTGTGTTAGGAACACATTATGATACATCTGGGACAAACTATTACCAGCTACTCATTGCTGCGGCCATGGCCCGTCACATCCCTATGATAAGCGCGTCACAGCTTGCTACCTGGAAAGATGCGCTCAGTAGCTCTACATTTGCAAATATCACAAGCACCCCTACAAAACTCACGTTTACGACGCAAGTGGCGCAGGGTGGAGAGGGCATGCAGGCAATGGTACCCTTATCGACGACCAATGGCACACTTATTAGTATCACTCGCGATACGGCTGGAGTCGGCTATACATCGAGCACCGTGAAGGGTATCCCGTACGCTATTTTCGATGCCGAACCTGGAGCGTATGAGGTGCTTTACGGGCCACAGCCGAGTGGGAATGCTACCTCCACTACTTCCCAGACAGTACCGCCGTCTCATGAGACAGTTACAGCCAGTACTCCAATGCCAATGCAAACCAGTATCACTAACCAGAGCCCCTTTACGACTACGACGAACCCGCCAGCTGGCGACCAGCAAACCGCTTCCTCCGCCAGAACTGGCAAACTCCCATCGCCTAACAACACGCTTAAGTGGATACTCGTTAGCACGGGAGTAGTTTTATTTGCCTGTATTTTGTGGTTTATAATGCATCGGCAACGCTATAAATACGACCAATAGTTCACGGGTACACTTAAGAGTGAGCTGCTCTGACTAAAAAGACAGTAGCTTAATCGTGTTAATCTCTAAGAGATTAATTTTTGGCGTTCTGACGACTCCCTGTGCCACCAATTCCTTGATAACGGTTGCGCATGTTTCGCGTGTCATGCCAGTGAGATCCGCCAGAAACTGCTGATTCACCGGGAAAGGCACTCGCCACCACTTTGGTGTTTTATTAGTGCCAACACAGACTACCAGGTACTTCAGCAGCGCAATGAGCTTGGCCTGAGCTCGTGACTTTCCCAGACTACTGAGGCGCGTCAAAATTTCATGCACCTCCTTGGAAAAACCGCTCACGAGCGACAGAACAAGTTCAGTATCACCCTGCATCGCCTGCATCAGCTTATCTCGCTCCAGTACATATATATCTGCATCACGCAACGCTTGGTAAAACCATTTATTTGGAATGCTATTACCCGAGAAGAAAGCGTACGGCATGATATCGCCCGGCTTCACGATACTGAGCGCTTTCTCATTGCCCATCGTATCCACATCGTATACCTTCACATAGCCAGATTTAACGATATACACTTCTACCGGTGAATCACCTTCATAGAGAACTATTTGTCCCTGCGGATACTGCTTCAGGCGAGCCTCTTGCAGAATGGCTTCTAGAACCGGGTTCGATAGCTCCATGGCTTTATTATATCGTCTTTCATGACTGTCAAGAAGAATTATTTAATTAAATGGCGCCCATACTGACCAAAGATAATGTTAAAAATTTTTGATAACACAGTAAGATATTGGGGAAATCAATGTTATAAACCTAACTGCACGCAATTATATATACCCCTACAATTCTACTTGCCATTAATCGTAAGCAAAGGAGGTGTGTATGGCTGCAAATAATAACACCCAACATGAACAGCGAGGGTTCGCCAATATGGACGAACAGAAGCAAAAACAGATTGCAAGCGAAGGCAGTAAAGCCAGTAGTGGTAACTCTAAGAATGATTCGCAACGCGCGAGCGAAGCAGGCAACAAGGGCGGTAAAGCTCACCACTCGTAGCGTGAGGCTGACAGTCGGTAGGGCAACCCCCTTACCGACCCATGGTTCCAAAAGCGTTTGCACAGTAACACATGTAATGGGGGATTTTACATGAATGATCTATCAATCCAAGACAGAAAGCGCTTTATAGCCAATATGAACAACAAATGGGAACGAAAATATCGAAATTACCGAAAATGGCTGATGGACGGTGATGAGTTTGATAGGAGGACAGTTTAAGGTTCTTCTTGTACTCTATAGTATCAACCATCTAGAAAACATCTTGAGTACTGTGGTAGCGAGCCACGTTTAATTCTGTAGGCCTACAAACCGAAGAAATAGTCATAGACCCGCCTCCATACGAGTACGGTTGCTCGTGCTGAGTTAGTCGTACGTACATTGCCTAGGTTGGGTTTATTGGTTGGGGTAAAATAGAAGTATGAATACACAAATTTCCGGCGGGGTCGTGCATGAGCTGCCAGTTGATTTACGTCAAGCGCTGCAGGCAGATGAATCTGCTCTCGAAAGATGGAATGATTTGACACCGCTGGCACGCAATGAATGGATTTGCTGGACTATCAGTGTCAAGACGGATGAGACAAGAAAGAAACACGTAGAGCGGGTCGTCACCGAGCTACTCGAGGGGGTACGCCGACCATGCTGCTGGGCTGGCTGCATCCACCGAGAACGCACCGGCAAAGCGTAGCAACCCTACCTCTGCCGCTTAAGCTACCGTGCTATACTAACGTATATGCAAAAGATTGCGACCCGCATCTTTATCTATTCCTCACTTACCTTTGGCGCGCTCGGCATACTACTGATTCTTACATCCCCAAATGTGGGGCCAGGCACGGGGCTGCACACGCTCATCGCAAGACTGCTTGCCATAACTGTATTCATTATTTTGCCATCGTTTGCGCTGAGCGTAGCTGGCAAATACCTTCACGACGAACGATAGTGAGACTTATATAAGTCCTTATATAAGGTAGCTCCTATAACAGGGATGCGTACGTTCAGCCTTTGCGCAACCCTTTGCAGCAATGAAACCCGTACGTACTGTGTAATTGTGTATATATTTTTTGGTATCATAGAACAATGCAAGAAATTGGTATTGAATCATCGCTCCTGAGCGAAATAGTAGCGGGTCGGAAGACTATTGAACTTCGGCTTGGCAAGCCCAAGTTCATAAAGCTCCGCGTAGGTGACGAGCTTAGTTTACGAGAAGACATCTGGCAGAACGAAGCCATCGTAGACTCAACTCCGGACCAAGCCACCGTTGTCATCACACAGCTCTTATATTTTGAACATTTTGATGAAGCCCTGAGCTTTATTGATTTTCGGGCCGCCATTCCGAGCGCCGACAGCAAAGCGGAGGCACTTGCCATTTACCGAAAATTCTACAGCCCGGAGGATGAAGAGGAATACGGTGTTGTAGCCATAACCTTTGCACTTTCTTAATATTGGGCCCATTTCTATTCACTCGTTCCTGGATTAGACTTGAGGTAGCAATGTAATGCAGTCCTGCAAGGAGACGCAGTGAGTACACACGAAGAATTCAAAGTAACTGGTGACGATATCGTGAGGACCGTGAAGCGCCTAATCAAAGAAGGTAATGTCCGCCGCATTAGTATCAAGAATAAGGATGGACGAAGCTTAGTCGAAATTCCACTGACAGTTGGTGTCGTCGGTGCGGCGCTTGCACCCGTGCTCGCCGCCGTCGGGGCCATTGCTGCCCTCGTGACTGATTGTACTATTGCCGTTGAACGTGATACCTAGACAGTATGTAGCATGTTTCCTGATGTTCGGTATAGCAGTTAACGCAGCGTTTATTTGCCTAATTTATGTATGTATGATATTAATATGCATAGACAGATAGCATAGTAAATTAGACCTTATTAATTAAGCTTGCTAGCATGGATGGTATATCTTATGAGCGAACCCCATGAGACTCCGACTAGTGCGAATGTACCTGCAGAAGACGATTTTTTGCAGGATGGAAATAGTCAATCATTATATAGT
>DAIDKK010000003.1 GCA_027450065.1 Candidatus Saccharimonadota bacterium
AAAACAGTATACCATTCGGAAGTTTTTTGCCCTATTTGAATCATAGGCTTACGGTGGCTAGCGTTGCCGTAACTCTTGTGAGAATACCAAATAACCTAGGGAAGTACTTGTATAATCTCGGAGTTTTCTAGCTCTTCGTATATTCCCTCTGGCTTGACAGCAGCCCGTAGGTAGCGAATAAATGTTCCGTGGCTCACGAGGAGTATATTGTCACCCGGCTGTGTCCGTAAAAAGTCTAACGCCGTTTTTGCCCGCGCGGCTAGCTGAGCATCAGTTTCTATGCCAGTTTGCCTGGCTTCGTCTATAACATCATCCCATGATTTTCCCTCGAGTGAGCCGAGTGCTTGCTCAACAAATACCTCATTGATAAGAATGTCTTTAGTGTAACCGCTTGATTCCGCAATAATCTGGGCGGTCTCGAGTGCTCGTATTAAGGGTGAGCTAACGATGAGGTCTATATCGAGTTTGGCAACTTTCTCGCCAGCCCGTTTTGCCTGTTCACGACCTTCATCTGTCAGGGGCGTATCTGTTCTTCCTGCAAAGGTACGAGTAACATTGAGTACACTTTGGCCATGGCGAACAACGTAGAGCTGCTTCACGTGCGGTGTCCCTTCAGCCACTTGCCGAGTTCATGCCACCCGTTATCAATCCCTTTGAGCCGACTGCTCGCATGAGCGCCCTCTGTATCATATAGCTCGCTGATAGTCATGCCGTTATCCTCGGGAAACGCAACGACGTGCATAATAGGCGGCCCGTACGTGCCACGTGGCTCTTCGACGAGTTCTCCAACCAAATCTTTACTGAAAACGACTGTTTCAACTCCATCTGTATATGCGACTAACTGATGCAAAACTATTTGTCGATCTGTATGGCCTGTCATAAGGCGCATGAAATCTTCTGGCTTAAACCAATAGTTTATCGATTTCATATAGGGGCCGGGGAAGCCACCCAGTGCTGCAATGCTCCACGAATCATCAGTCACAACAACGGGTTTTTGCAAAATGGCAAAAGCTTTGGCAGCTTTGTCTTCGATGATAGCTCTAGCATCTTCATGCTGA
This sequence comes from Candidatus Saccharimonadota bacterium, assembly GCA_027450065.1. Taxonomy (GTDB): domain Bacteria; phylum Patescibacteriota; class Saccharimonadia; order Saccharimonadales; family UBA4665; genus JAGXIT01. The sequence continues at coordinate 1,059 of DAIDKK010000003.1, forward strand.
ATTTCGTCTATCTCAATAATAACCTGCTCCAGCTCAACGCCAAATGATTTCAGAGAGACCTGGCCAACACCAAATTTATCCGGATTTGTCGTTGCACAGAGTAGTTTCATTACCGTTCAAGTATACAACGATAATTATGGCTTCGTTGCTACAATAAGAATATGAATATCGAATTGCCCGCGGGCAAGTATGTGATAGCAGTGAGCGGCGGCGTTGATTCTATGGCGCTACTGCATATGTTGGCGCAAAAGCAGCATGACCAAGCGCACTTCTTTGTCGTGGCGCATTTTGATCATGGTATTCGGCCAGATTCGACAGAAGATAGGAAGCTCGTGCAGCAGACCGCAGAGTCATATAGCTTACCATTTGTGTACGACCAGGTCAGTCTTGGGCCTGCTGCCAGTGAGGCAGTTGCTCGAGACGCACGGTATACTTTTTTGCATATGGTACGTACTTCGGCCGGAGCGGATGCAATTATTACGGCGCACCATCAAGATGACTTAATCGAAACGATTATTATTAATTTTCTGCGGGGAACGAAGAGTCGAGGGCTCAGTTCGCTTCGCTCGACCAAGACCTTGTACCGCCCTTTGCTTGGCCTGACCAAACAGCAGATTCGTGCGTATGCGCGGCAGCATAAATTAAAGTGGCGCGAGGATAGCACCAACGATGATGAAACCTACTTGCGCAACTACATTCGCAAGCAAATCATGCCACGCTTAGATGATAGTGCACGGAAGCGTCTTCTGGAGCACAGTCAAAAAGCAGCCACGCTCAACGATGCAATTCAAGCGCTTACGGTACGCTATCTCGATACGCAGCCAGAAGCTTTGGTACTTGAACGGCAATCGTTTCGTGAACTACCCGAAGCTGTTGCGCACGAAGTGCTAGCAGAGTGGCTTCGGTTACATACGACGGCAAGCCTCACGAGCAAGCTCATTGAGCGGCTTGCGACAGCCATAACCGAGGGTCGTACAGGGGCAAAATTCGATGTTGCCCGTGGGTATTCCATAGAACTTACCCGAAATCACGCAAAACTCGTCAGCCCCCAGTAGTCAGGCGCCTCTATCTGTTGTATACTAGTCTGACATATGGATACGAAACCCCCACGATCAAACGGCAAACGGCCTGGCGCCAAACGAACCGGTAAAAATATTGGTTTTATAGCGCTCGTCGCACTACTGGTACTTATTGTCATCTCGGCCTTTAATCAGCCAAGCTCACTGAAAGAGATTCCTATATCTCAAGCAGTACAAGACGCAAATGCTGGCAAATACTCACAGATTATCGTGAACGGCCAACAACTGACCATTACGCCAAAGGGCTCGCAAAACGCGACACTTAAGTCGTACATGGAACAGGGTGCGACAACCCAAGATGAAGGTATTAACAAAGATAAGGTAAAGATTACCGCCAAGGCTTCGAGCTCCACGGCGTCGACGGTTACGAGCATTGGTCTCACAACGGTACTGCCAGTGTTGCTTATCGGCGGTCTCCTGTTTTGGATGATGCGAAGCGCCCAAGGGCAGGGCAATCAAGCACTAAGCTTTGGCAAGAGCCGCGCTCGTCTATATGGCAATGAAAAAGATAAAGTTACCTTCAAGAGCATTGCTGGCCAAGCAGAAGCCAAGCAAGACCTCGAGGAAGTTGTTGAGTTCCTGAAGTTCCCCAAGAAATTTGCAAGCCTTGGTGCGAAGATCCCAAAGGGCGTGCTTCTTGTCGGGCCTCCTGGAACAGGCAAGACTATGCTTGCTAGAGCTGTCGCCGGAGAAGCTGGCGTGCCGTTCTTTAGTATTTCAGGTTCTGAATTTGTTGAAATGTTTGTCGGCGTCGGCGCAAGTCGCGTTCGCGACCTATTCGCAAAGGCTAAGAAAAATGCACCATGTATCATCTTTGTGGATGAAATCGATGCCGTCGGCCGTCGTCGCGGTTCTGGCATGGGTGGTGGCCATGATGAACGTGAACAAACACTTAACCAAATATTGGTAGAGATGGATGGCTTTGAGCAAGGCCAAAATGTTATTGTCCTCGCTGCAACCAACCGAGCTGATGTCCTGGACCCAGCGCTGCTACGCCCTGGTCGATTTGACCGTCGAGTTGGTATTGATTTGCCTGATAGACCAGATCGTCTTGCGGTTCTACAAATTCACTTTAAGGACAAGCCACTTGCCAAAGGTGTTGATTTAGATTCTCTTGCGGCTAAGACGGCCGGCTCCTCTGGCGCTGACCTCGCTAACATGGCAAATGAATCCGCCATTATTGCCGCACGTAATAATCACCACGAGATTACCCAGGAAGATGTGACTGAGGCATTTGAACGAGTTGCGATTGGCCCCGAACGAAAGAGTAAAGTCATGAACGACAAGGAAAAAGAGCTGACTGCTTATCACGAAGCTGGTCATGCGATTGTTGGGCATGTACTGCCAGATAGTGATGTTGTGCACAAGGTTACCATTATCCCTCGTGGTGGAACGGGTGGTGTCACCTGGTTTATCCCACCGGAAGACAAAAGTTACCACAGTATCCTAGAGTACAAAGACATTTTAGCTCGCATGCTCGGTGGGCGTATTGCCGAAGAGGTCAAATACGGTCCTGATCGCGTGACGACTGGTGCCGGCAGTGACTTACAGAAAGCTGCTGAATTAGCTCGTGATATGGTTACCCAACAGGGTATGGGCAAGAAACTCCGCGATCAGGTGTTCCATGTCGAGGAAGGCATTATGATGGAACGTATCATGCATGAACGGGAGTATTCGGATGACACGGCCAAAGTCATAGATGACGAGGTTGAAGCGCTCATTACACAGGCTGCTGACCGCGCAAGAGCTGTTATACGGGCAAACCTGAAGCAACTTGAAGCCCTCAAAGACAAATTACTCGAAAAGGAAACGGTTGATGCCGAAGAGGCCCTTGAGGTACTTAAGGGCGCGCATCTACCCAAAGAGGCTGCGCTGTACTAGGTCACAGCCGCGAGTACTACAATAGTTTTTTACGACCCTCCATACCCGATATTGACGCTGTATTTTAGGGGTGAAAGGTGAGACAATGAAAAACGTAAGCCGTTTAAAACGGCTCATTTCGATATGACAAAGATATTCCACAAAGTCGAACAGACCGAGCATGATGATTCTGGCGTCGTCCTATTGCTGCAGGTGCCCCGTACCAATGATAAAAAAGAGCTAGCTGCTGAGCAAATGTTCGCGAGCCTGCATGGCTTACTGACGATTCCTACTCCCGGTTTACTGAAGGCTGCAAAACGTGAACGTCTTGGCTTTGAAATAGCGGTGCTCCATAAACGTATTGGTTTTTATGTATGGGTGCCCCGCTATCTTAAAAGTTATGTCGAGGAACAAATCTATGCACAGTATCCAACCGTTCATATCACGGAAGTTGAAGACTATGCTGCATACAAAGAAGGGGAGCACTACGACACCCAGCTTGTAACCGAGCTAAAATTTATCGGCAATAATGCGCTGCCTATCAAAACTTTTCAGAGCTTTGAAGTTGATCCGCTCGCAGCCATCACCGCAACGCTTGCCAAATTTACCGAGGACGAAGAAGCCTGGCTACAAATGCTCATTCGCCCAGCTGGTACGAACTGGCACAGAGTGAACGAACGATATATTGCGAAAATGAAGGGTCAGAGTAGCACGACCACGACGGGTTTATTAAGTGTGCTATGGGCACCACTGGAGTCAAAGAGCGAGACAGTCAAACTAACCGATGCCCAACAGACCAGAATTAATTCAGCAGAGGAGAAAACTCAAAAGCTTGGCTTTGAGACACAAGTTCGTATTGTGTACCGTGGCAATACACCGAAACAACAGGCGCAACTACAGATGCAATCCATCGTGGCTAGCTACAAGCAGTTCAATAGTACCTATCTGAACGGCTTTGAGACGAAACGTATCATTGATGACCCCTTTCTCGTAGCGCACTACCGCAGCCGTGAGTTTAACAAGGCCGGTTTTATGTGCAACATAGAAGAAGTTGCAACCCTCTACCATTTACCGCACACCAACGTTGAAACGCCGTACATTATGTGGGCGACGAGCCAAACTGCCGAGCCACCGGCAAACTTGCCAATTATCACACCAGAAGCTCAAGGAACATTGAGCCCAATCGCTGCCACTAACTTTAGGGGGCACAACACTATGTTCGGTATGCCGCGAGTCGATCGCGGTCGGCACCTCTACGTTATCGGTCAAACTGGTACCGGAAAATCTGGCCTGCTCGAGCTCCTTACGATCTCGGATATATACAGTCCTTTTGGTTTTGCGGTTATCGATCCGCACGGCGATTATGCGCTCGATATCTTAAAGCGAATTCCACCCGAACGGGCTGCCGATGTCGTGTACTTCAACCCAGCCGATACCGATTTTCCGATGGGCTTCAACCCACTGGAAATTTACGACCCTAAACTCAAAACGCACACATCTTCAGAGCTGATAGGTGTTATTAAGCGTATGTTTGAGCACAGCTGGGGACCACGACTTGAGTATATTCTGCGCTATTGTCTGCTTGCGCTGCTCGATTATCCCCAGGCAACCATGCTCGATATCACACGTATGCTAACAGAAAAAAAGTTTCGCAACGATGTGCTGAAGTATGTGAATGATCCAGTGGTACGTAATTTCTGGACCATAGAATTTGCGAGCTGGAACGAGCGATTTATGACCGAAGCCATCGCACCAATCTTGAATAAGGTCGGGGCGTTTACGGCCAATCCCCTTGTGCGCAACATTATTGGCCAGCCAAATAGTAGCTTTAACATTCGACAGATTATGGATGAGCACAAAATCCTCATCGTCAATCTCAGCCGTGGGTTGGTCGGCGAAGACAATGCTGCACTACTCGGTGCTTTACTCGTGACTAAGGTCCAAATGGCGGCCATGTCTCGAGCCGATATGCCGAACGAACAGCGGACACCATTCTATCTGTATGTCGATGAGTTCCAGAACTTTGCCACTGATAGCTTTGCGACTATCCTGAGCGAAGCGCGCAAATACGGCCTCAACCTGACTGTCGCAAACCAATATATCGCGCAGATGTTGCCTGAAGTTCGTGATGCCGTATTCGGAAATGTGGGTTCAATCATCAGTTTTCGCACGAGTGCGGACGATGCGGGCACCATGATGAAATACTTCGAACCAAAATTTACTGATCATGACCTGGTACATATGAATAATCGTAATTTTGCAGTCAGCATGACAATTGAAGGTGAAAAGGTGCCTGCTTTCTCTGCGGTGACACTCAATCTACCGGCTTTCCAAACGGACTATACCCCTCAGATTGTCGAATATAGTCGCGCGCGCTACGCGCAGACCCGTGAAGCGGTCGAGCACTATGTTGCTGAAAGGTATGGCTTAAATGATACGGTGGCTAGGCGACCAGTCGCTGAAGCACCAAGCGTCACTACTCCGAGCCCTCGACCCCAACCTACGCCAAACAACCTCCCGCCGCCTGATGCAGTGCCTCTTGAAGTTCCTTTGGTAAGCCTGGAGCAGTCAGCGCAATTACCTACACCAAAACGCAAGCGGACTCGAAAGCACAAGAAAACATCCTCCTCGAATCAGCCTCCCAGCCCCGCCTCAGGTGAAATGCAAGGCGAACACACGATTCACCTAAAATAGCCCATATTACGGGTAGCCCCCAGGGAGTCGCTGAGCTATACTGGTACCAGCTTATGCAAATAATAATTCCTCGGACAAAAAAAAGAATTAGCTTCGGTAATGCTGCCTTTTTGCTGATAATGACTACCCTTGTCGCTCAGCTTCTTGGCTTCTTCCGAACAAAATTGGTGAATGCGAACTTCAATGGCATCGGTATTCCGCCCGACCAGAATGCTGGTGTCTACTTTGCTGCCTTTGTGCTGCCAGACTTCTTCTTCTTTACGATTGCAGCTGGAGCGCTCGGGGTGGCCTTTATACCGTATCTATCGGACAGATTGCATAAGGGTGATCGCCGTGGAGTTTGGGAGCTATCAACCAGTCTTATCAATTTCTTATCACTTTTTATGGTCGCAGTAGGTATTATTATGTTTATCTTTGCGGATGTGCTCGTTAAGACAGTTATTGCGCATGGATTGACGCCCGATCAGCAGCACAATGTTGCGATTATGATACGAATTCTTTCCCTTAACCCTTTGCTATTTACGGTGTCAGGTGTTATCTCGGCCGTGCAGCAGGTGTTTGGACGCTTCTTTTTCTATGCTATCGCTCCGCTCTTCTATAACCTCAGCATTATCGCGAGTATCTACATATTCAAAGGTAATATTGGGATTGTTGGGCTTGCGATTGGTGCGGCCATCGGCGCGCTTATGCAGCTTGCAATAATATTTATGGGCACCTATGGGCTCGGTTTCCACTGGCAACCACACATTAGTTGGCATAGTAATGACTTTCGCTCGATGCTCAAAGCATTGCCACCGCGCTCACTCGACCAGGGCATTGACCAAGTGCAAAACATTGTCGAGACAAACATTGCCTCAAGCCAAGCCGTGGGCGGTGCCACCGCCATCGGTAACTATAACAGTGCCTATACGCTGCACACTGCGCCAATCCTGCTTATCGGTACGGCTATCTCGACGGCTATCTTCCCCAAGCTCAATGCCCGCCTCAGCCAGGGTAGGCCGGATTTATTCAGACAAGATTTCTTGCGCATTCTTCGGCTCATGATCTGGATGGTTATGCCGGTGGTTGTCGTAAGTTATTTTGGCCGAGGCTATCTGGCGCGCTTCATTTTTACACAGAACTCACAGGATATCGCTAACATCTTTGGGTTCTTGTGTGTGGCGATTTTATTCCGAACGATGTACGCTATCATTTCTCGGTGGTTCTATGCCCAAAAGGACACCCGGACACCACTGTTCGTGTCAGTCTTTGTTATAGGCTTGAATATATTTTTGTCGTACACTCTAGCACGAACTTCAGGATATGGCGCATCGGGCCTTGCGATGGCTCAGTCAATTGTGGCGGCGGTAGAAGTCGTGATACTTGGCACCGTTATGCTCATACGTGACAGTAAACTGTTTGATGTTAATTTTTGGAGTGGCATCCTGCGGATTGTCGCAGTCACGGGCTTTAGCTTGGTGGCCGGCTTTATTGCCGTCCAGTTCTGGTCGCTGACACTTGGCGATCAGGGTATAACGTTGTTGCTTAAATTCTGCGGTATTGCCGGTGTGACACTGACTACCCACGTACTCCTCTCGGCACTATTTGATCTCGAGGAAGCCCGCCCTATCTTCCGCTGGCTGAAGCGAATCAGTTTCCGTTCAATCAATATCGATTACTAAGATTATCCTCACCTCTGTTATAATGCGACTGATTACGGAGAGCTATACACCAGGCTTGACTAAGTTGACCCATACGTTACGAGAAAGACCATAAGTCCCATGAACCAAGATCATATACGAAATTTTTGTATCATTGCCCACATTGATCACGGCAAATCTACTCTAGCCGATCGATTACTTGAGCTGACCGGTACCGTTGAGAAGCGCAATATGAAAGCGCAGCTTCTCGATAAGATGGACCTCGAGCGTGAAAAGGGCATTACTATCAAGCTTGCGCCAGTTCGGATGAACTACAAAGGCTTTGAGCTAAATCTCATAGATACGCCTGGTCACGTCGACTTTAGTTACGAAGTATCGCGTAGTCTGCAAGCATGCGAGGGCGCCTTGTTGGTGGTTGATGCGAGCCAGGGTATCCAAGCACAGACACTAGCCAATGTATATCTGGCAATTGCCGCCAATCTGACCATTGTGCCCGTTCTGAATAAGATTGACTTACCCGCAGCCGATGTTGAACGCGTAAGCCGTGAGGTGATTAGCCTACTGGGCTGCAAGCAAGAAGATATCCTTATGATCTCTGCCAAAACGGGGCAGGGTGTGGACGAGGTACTAGAGCACATTATTACCGACATTCCAGCACCAGCCGTGAAAACTGAGTTTTCACGGACCGAAACCAGGGCGCTCATTTTTGATAGCTACTACGATGATTACCGCGGGGTCATCTTGTATGTTCGGCTATTTGACGGTGCAATTACCAAAAATGACCAGATACAGATGATTGCCACGGGCGCACAGGGGATTGCGCTCGAAGTGGGCACTCTTAGTCCAGAAATGCGACCCGGTCAGGAGCTCAAAACGGGCGAAATTGGCTACATCGTCACGAACCTAAAGAGTACTCGTGAGGCTCGAGTTGGTGATACCGTCACGCTTTTGAGGCAGCCGGCAAGCGAGGCTCTCCCTGGCTACCGGCACGTGCAACCATTTGTCTATGCCGGTTTTTTCCCCGAGAGTAATGAGTACTACCTCGAGCTTAAAGATGCGGTTGAAAAACTCTCGCTCAGTGATTCTGCCTTGCAGTTTGAGCCAGAAAATTCACCCGTGCTCGGCTTTGGGGTGCGCATCGGCTTTTTGGGTTTACTGCACATGGATATTATCCGTGAGCGCCTCGAGCGAGAGTACAATCTTGATCTCGTCATTACGAATCCAAGCACAGATTACCAAGTGAGCCTCGTAAACGGCGAAGATATTGATATCAAGTCGGCGGCCGATTTACCCGACCCAACCCACATAGCCGAAATCCGCGAACCATGGATCAAGGGAGAGATTATTGTACCGCAAATATATGTTGGGCCAGTTATACAGCTCATTAGCTCAAAACGAGGTCTGCAGACAAACCTAAGCTATGTCGACGAGCAGGCATTGGTGAGTTTTGAGGCGCCACTTGCAAATTTGCTGACGGATTTTTATGATCAGCTCAAAAGTATTACGAGCGGCTACGGGAGCTTTAATTACGAACTTGATGATTATCGTGCCGAAGACCTAGTCAAGGTTGATTTTTACGTCGCCGGCGAAATTGTTGGTGCCCTTAGTGTCATGGCACACCGCAGTGAGGCGCAGAAGCTGGGCCGTGAGACGGTTGCGAAGTTAAAAGAAGTTATCCCCCGGCAGAACTTCCAAGTTTCATTGCAGGCTGGCATAAATGGGCGCTTCATCGCCCGTGAGGATATTTCTGCCTATCGCAAAGACGTTACGACGGGCTTATACGGCGGTGATGTATCACGCAAGAAGAAGGTCCTTGCTAAGCAGGCCAAGGGCAAGAAGCGCATGAAGCGCTTCGGCAAAGTCGACATCCCCAGCGAAGCCTTCACTATCATGCTCAAACGCGACTAGCGGTGGAGATTTCAGTTTCTGAAGTGTTTCTGGCATAATTGCAGCCATGGATCAAAACATAAAAGACCTAATCGAAAACTATAGGCCGAGTGACAATGCAATTGAAGTGCTCCATCGGCAGAAATTAATTATCTTTGCGGGCGTGAGCGGCTCTGGCAAAAACACTATCATGAATGAGCTCCTGAAGACGGGAGAGTATCACGATATTGTGACGAGTACGACCAGACTTCCCCGTGAGAATAACGGAGTTATGGAGCAGAATGGGGTTGACTATCATTTTCTGACAACTGAGCAAGCGGTAGAGAAATTAAAAGCCGGTGAATACATAGAGGTGGCACCAGTCCACGAACGTATTAATGGCGTGCTCCTAAGTGAACTAAAGGCTGCCGAAGCCGCAGGCAAAACACCAATCATTGATGTAGATGTGCAAGGTGTACACACATTTAAGGCATTGTCTGATAATGTTATTGCTATTTTTGTAGTGCCGCCCAGCTATGATGAGTGGCTCGCTCGCATGAAGCGTCGTTACGATACCGAAGAGGATTTTCGAGCTGCATGGCCAGTCAGACGCGAGAGTGCAATTATGGAGCTAGAAGAAGCTCTGCGGGAGTCATACTATCATTTTATTGTGAATGAGGATTTATCCCAGGCGGTCCATTCAGCCGAAAAGATTATCAAAAAAGGCGATGTCATTAGTCAAATAGACAAAAGCTATCGCGTTTGGGTGGAAAATATTTTATCTGAGCTTAAATCTCGGCCCTAGGTAGATACGCTCTACTATCGCATTGGCACTCTTGAGTTTTGAGTGCCAAAGTGGTATACTTACACCATTAAAATTGGAAAGGGAAAAGAGCAGCCCGAGCAAAAATTGCATTTTTTGCCCGGCGCGATGAGAAAAACCGTAGGTTTGTCTCCATTACCAATATGAGTCCAAGGCAAAAGCAAATTTTGACCGCTATTATTGAGCAGTATGCCGAAGTCGCCGCACCAGTGGGCAGTAGTCTGCTTGCGAAGGTATTCGGTGTATCGAGTGCAACTATTCGTGCCGAGATGGCCGAACTTGAATCAATGGGTTTTATCCGCCAGCCGCACACCAGTGCCGGCCGCATCCCAACAGATAAGGGATATCGATACTACGTCAATACTATTGCCGGGCAGGAAGAGGCGCAGCCAGAGCGTCGCGCCGAACGGGCGCTCGCAGCCCGCTTGCAAGACGGCGGTATACCGGAGCGGGCTATTCGTAATGCTGTCGATACGCTCGTGGAGCTGACCCATAATTTGGGTCTTGCTACCATCGGTAATCAACTCTATATTTCCGGATTATCTAATCTATTCGGCCAGCCAGAATTTATTGGTGGACAGCAGGTACAGCAAGTTGCCCAGCTGCTTGATAACCTTGAGCCGTGGTTGCGCGAGGCTGCTCCCAATAAACCCCTAAGTGTCTACATTGGTGCCGAAAACCCGATTGGGCGCAGCGCTGACGTCAGTCTAATTATTAGCCGTTTCCGGAGTCCATTTAGCGATCATAGTTACATTGGTACACTCGGACCGACGCGTCAGAGCTATCGTGACGTCATGTCACTGGTTGCGCATGCTGGCCGTACGCTCGAGGAGGTATTGTAATGCCAGAAAAACCCAGCCAGTATGGCTCGATCGAAGAAATTGAACAGGACGTATTCTTACTTGCAGAGCTTAATTATAGAGACGCGTATGCGCAGCATCCTTTTAAAGCGCTTAAGGAATGGTATGAGTTCACCGCTGAATGTAGAGCGCGTGGTATGACGAATGCTGAAATGACCGAAATTAGCTGGTTTGCTCAAGAGCGGGCCGATACATTCAACTTTGATCAAGAATTAACAAACGTGGAGTAGTATGACAGATAAAAAGAAACCAGAACCAAAGCAGGATTACAAAAAGATTGCCGAGCAATTAGCAGCTGAGAATGCACAGCTGACAGATGCGTTGCAGCGTGAACGGGCTGATGCCATGAACTTACGACGTCGCCACGAAGAACAAATTGCTGGTTTGCGTACTGTTGTGAAGGCCAATGTAGTCCGCGACTTACTGCCCATTATCGATAACTTTGAGCGAGCATTGAAGCATGCGCCCGCAGAGTCGGCTGACAGTGATTACGTGAAAGGTATTGAAGCCATCGTGAAGCAGTTTGGCAAAACACTTACAGATATTGGTGTCGAGCGTATTAAAACGGTTGGTGAACCATTTGACCCTCATTACCATGAAGCCGTCAGTATGGAAGAGGGTGATGGCACCGAAGAGATAGTGAGCGAAGAACTACAGGCAGGTTACAAACTCGGCGACGAAGTGATTCGTCACGCCATGGTTCGCGTCAAAGGCTAACCATGCGAAGAGATAACGGCCGTAGCTTCTTTTCTACAGATTCGTATCCCGAAGTTCCACTCGGTGAACATGTCAAGACATTTTTGGCATTTTACGCACTCGCAAATGACTATTATTCACCGGAACAGTTAACTAACATTGCTGTGCAACCTGACGAAGTCGAAAGCTTGCGTCTGGCAGTGGGCGAATCAGTGGGCGTTGAGTTAACTGAAGTTGATATAATCATGGGTCTACATAATCTAGTAACAGATATAAAGTAGTATCTGGCACTCATAACTGACATATTAAAAATACCAAATACAGCAATGAGCGAAGCGAACGAAGCGAATGCCGAGCTTTAGCGCAGGTGGAGAGCTGTTTTGAATTCACTCCAAAACAGTGAGGAGGGCAAGGCCCTTCTATGTGATTTGGCACTCTTGACATGTGAGTGCTAATTTGGTTACAATAGAGCTACATTAGCACTCTAAGTACATATCTGCTAAAAAGAAAGGGTAATACTATGTCAAAAATTATTGGTATCGACCTTGGTACGACTAACTCAGCCATGGCCGTTATGCAATCTGGTAAGCCAGAAATTATTGCAAATTCCGAGGGTAACCGCACGACGCCATCTGTCGTTGCGGTCAACAAGAATGGGGAGCGCTTGGTCGGACAAGTGGCTCGTCGCCAACAAGTTACAAACGCCAAAAACACCATTTACGAAGTGAAGCGGCTAATCGGTCGTAACTTTAACGACAAAGAAGTCCAGCGTGATCTTAAGCTAATGGGCTACGAGATAATCAAGAGTGGCAATAGCACCAAAGTAAAGATGGGTGACAAAGAATACAGCCCAGAAGAAGTTAGTGCCATGATTTTGAGCAAGCTCAAGGCAGACGCCGAGGCGTTCTTGGGTGAGCCAGTCACTGAAGCCGTTATTACGGTTCCAGCATACTTTGATGACTCTCAGCGCCATGCTACCAAAGACGCCGGTAAAATCGCCGGCCTTGAGGTCAAGCGTATTATCAATGAGCCAACCGCGGCTGCACTAGCCTATGGCCTCGATAAGAAAAAAGAAGATGAAAAGATTGTCGTGTACGATCTTGGGGGCGGTACTTTTGATGTGTCCGTCCTAGAGCTCGGTGATGGCGTCTTTGAGGTGAAGAGCACCAACGGCGATACGCACCTTGGTGGTGCCGACTTTGACCGCGTCATTGTGAATTACTTTGCCGACGAATTCAAGAAAGAGCACGGCATAGATATTCGTGATGACAATGCCGCTATGCAGCGCCTTCGTGATGAAGCTGAGAAAGCCAAGATTGAGCTTTCCTCATCCCAGGAGGTCGACGTAAATCTGCCATTCCTAACCGCTGATGCCGATGGTCCGAAGCACTTCGAGCACAAGCTGACTCGAGCCAAGCTTGAGGATCTGGTGGGGGAACTCATCAATAAAACCGCCGATCCATGCGAAAAGGCCCTCAAAGATGCCGGTCTCAAAGCCAGCGAAATCGATAACGTTGTACTGGTGGGTGGTATGACCCGCATGCCAGCTGTCGTCGAAAAAGTGAAGCAGATTTTTGGCAAGGACCCAATGAAAGGTGTGAATCCAGATGAAGTTGTGGCCGTTGGCGCCGCTATCCAGGGTGGTGTGCTCCAGGGTGATGTCAAAGATGTATTGCTGCTCGATGTAACTCCACTTTCACTCGGTATTGAGACTATGGGTGGTGTCATGACGCGTCTGATTGATCGCAATACAACCATCCCAACCAGCAAGAGCGAAGTATTCTCGACCGCAGCAGACAACCAGCCACAAGTAGAAGTCCACGTGCTACAAGGTGAGCGCGAAATGGTAGAGGGCAATAAGAGCCTTGGTCGCTTTGTGCTTGATGGCATTCCACCGGCCCCACGTGGTATTCCACAGATTGAAGTCACCTTCAATATCGACGCCAACGGTATCTTGAATGTCACTGCTAAAGATAAGGGTTCTGGCAAAGAGCAGAACATCACCATCCAGGGCAGTGGTAGCCTCAATAAAGAAGAGGTCGAAAAGATGGCCAAAGAGGCAGAAGCTCATGCCGAAGAAGACAAGGCCAAGAAGGAAGCTGTCGAAGCTCGCAACCACCTCGATAGCGCTGTCTACCAGGCAGAGAAGCTCAAGACTGAGCAAAAGGATAAGATTAGTGAAGAAGATGTAAAGGCTATCGACGAAGCTGTCGAGAAGGCGAAAAAGGTCGTAGCCGACGACAAGGCAGATAAGGACACACTCGAGGCAGCTGCTAAGGAGCTTAATGAAGTCCTCATGCCAATCGGTGCCAAGATGTACGAGAGTGCTTCTGCCGAAGCACCAAAGGAAGAAGACGGAGAGAAGAAGGAAGATAAAAAAGACGATGGCCCAGTAGAGGGCGAAGTCGTCGACGAAAAATAACCAAAGGGGCGCCAGAAATGGCGCTCCTTTCCTTTCTCATATAGAGAAGATAATCAAATTTTTATGTTACCCTAAGCATATGAGTTTTGAGTTGCACACCCATCTTAGTCACAAGCAAAAAGTAACAGTAGTAGACCGTGCGATGATGGTTGTGTCTATTATCCAACCCCTCGCCACCATCCCGCAAGTAATAAAAATTTGGACAGAGCAGTCTGCAGCAGGTGTGTCTTTATGGACGTGGTTAGGTTTCTCGGTAATTGGAGTTGTGTTTTTGCTCTATGGTATTATGCACAAGCTTCGGCCATTCATATTAAATCAGATACTTTGGTTTATGCTTGATGCCTTAGTCGTCATAAGTATCATAGTGTATTCATAGTTGAAGCCACACGAAGGAAGTATATTGGCACTCTGGACTTTTGAGTGCTAGAATAGTAGACTGATAACAGATGAATAAACGTGATTACTATGAAGTCCTAGGCGTGTCCAAAGGCGCCTCAGCTGATGAAATCAAGAAAGCCTTTCGCCGAAAGGCGGTGGAACTGTACCCGGATAAAGAGGGTGGCGATGACCGGCAAAGGGTTCTTATTTAACGGGAACAAGATCCTTAAGGCCGTGGGTATTGAACTTTCGGAGGCCGAGTATCACCATGAAGAACTTACTGAACATGTGCTTGAACTTCATAGATTTGAGGACGCTCTTGGCATAGACAATGTGGTTACAATAGAGGACGAAAAATTATTCTGGGATGCTCTTTTTCTTCCCATAGAGGCGATCGAATAATTTTATTGTATTGGCTAGCAATGTCAGTACCATTCACTCTGTAGGTCTCGATATACGTTTGCTCCAGCTTCTAAGCTTTAGTGAATTGGTGGATGCGGCCATAAGGCCTTAGCTGAGAATATTGTATTGATGGTGTTATAATTCCGAATATGCAAACGCTTATAGATAATAAGCAAATGTCTTCGAAAAAAGAAATGCTGCTTTTTCTACTGATACCGGTCACGGTAATTGTACTCGTGGCCACCTTCTTGTGGGTCCCGAGTCTTTTCGCCAGACCGAAGTACAACTTTATATATTCGTATTGCCCGGACTATACATGTTCATACTCGTATGCTACCAGTAGCACGGGCAGAATCACGAAAGACGAGCCGCTAAATGCTTCATATACCTCTTCTACCGTAAGTCCAGAGCTCTATTTCTACGACACTGCCACAAACAGTTCTCGACAACTCGGTGAAGTAGAGGCTATCCAATATAAAGTTGACAATTCAAACGTCTCGCCAGATGGCTATCGCCTTGAGCAAGGCAACACTGATGGGGGCGGTTTCCTTTTTTGGAGTGGTTCGAGCGACAATAATTGGTACCTAGTGAGCGGTATAAAGAAAAAGGCGGTGCACATAAACGGTAGTTCGTGGTATGGGAATAGTATTAAATTTATTGGATGGGTGGAGCAATAGATATGGACGAAAAAGAGGCACTCCTCGATACAATCCGACAGGGCTTACATAGCGGACTTATAACTCCCGATGATTTAGAGCCGATGTTGCGGACTGAGCCGTTTCCACTAGAGGCGCAATCCCCGATGCCAACGGTGATTACACCAGCAGCAGAAACACCGGAGACAGAGAATCATCCTGAAGCAAGTACGAAACTGAGTGTAGTGGACGTGCTATTTTACCTTGCAGGTATGGTACTGTATGTAGCACTGATGGTTATGGCGTTTCAGTCGAGTGCAACTGGACCGGGCAGATCTCTCATAATGCTTGCCAGTGGCTTATGTTTTTGGGCGCTATCCTTTACTATCGGTCGCCAAGTAAATCAATCAGAAAATCGGGTTGGTTTTGTGAATGCGGCATTGCTTACGGGGAGTCTTTCGCTTATTTCGGGCGGGGCTATTGCTGCATTTGAAGTTGTAGGAGGCTCAGACGGCGGGAGCAATTTGGGGTACGCACTTGCACTCGTCCTCGTCATTTTGGGGGGTCTTCATCTCTTCTTCGACATGCTCCTCCGGCGTCCACTACTGATCGTGTTTGGTATGCTCTTGCTTGTGGCGGCATTCCCAGTATTGATGGAGGCAATGCTTGCTAACCAGAATTTACCGTTCGATGTCTGGACGTTGATTGGCATGGCTACTGGTGTGCTGACAGCGGCGGCTGGCTTCGTGGCAGCGCGTACGGCACCTCACCGTGAGGGAATCAACGATTCGTTCCTTTCTCTTGCCGGATTTTTTATACTTGGCTCTGCTTACGGTGCAACATTGGGCAGTAGTTACGCAGCCTTATGGAGTATTGTGTTGCCACTGTTAATCTACGCAGCTTTTTATATGAGTATTAAGCGACGAAGCAAGAACTTTTTGGTAACTGGGTCCATCTTCTTGGTGCTCTTCGTTATTACGATATCATTCAAATATTTTGCAGGGCTAGGAGTGGCCTTTAGTTTGGTTCTATCCGCTACGGCGCTTCTTGGAACGGCATTCATGGCTTCTGCGATACATAAACGCTATATAAAAATTAAATAGTCCTTTGATAAGGATGTAACCGAGCCATTACGCATAGCTGGCACTCTGGACTTTTGAGTGCTAGAATAGTAGACTGATAACAGATGAATAAACGTGATTATTACGAAGTGCTCGGCGTTGCCAAAGGCGCCTCAGCTGATGAAATCAAGAAAGCCTTTCGCCGAAAGGCGGTGGAACTGCACCCGGATAAAGAGGGTGGCGATGAAGCCAAGTTCAAAGAGGTCAATGAGGCCTACGAGGTACTCAAGGACCAAAGTAAGCGACAGCGTTACGATCAGTTTGGTCATGCTGGTGTCGGTGGCGCGAGCAGCAATGGTGGAGGCAACCCATTTGGTGGGTCCGGTGGCGCCTGGGGCGGCCAGAACGTCAACTTTGACTTTGGTGATTTAGGCCTTGGGGATATTTTTGGCAGCTTCTTTGGTGGTGGTTCGCCGCGAGGTGGTAGCCAGCGTCAAGCCCGCGGGAATGATGTCGAAACCAGGATAGAGATTAGTTTTGAAGATGCGGTCTTTGGCACCGAAACCGAATTGCACCTAAACCTCGAAGATACCTGTAGCCACTGCAAAGGCACGACGGCCGAGCCAGGCTACGAACTAAAGACCTGTGATACCTGTAAGGGTAGCGGCCAAGTTGTCACAGCCACACGTACGATATTCGGTAACATCCAACAAGCGGCAGTCTGCCCAACCTGTCACGGTCGTGGCAAGGTACCCGAGAAGGTTTGTACGGTCTGCCATGGCAAGGGCACCGAGCGCCGTACCCAAAAAATAAAGCTGAAAGTCCCAGCCGGCATAGACGATGGTGCAACAATTCGCCTAAGTGATCATGGCGAAGCAGTGGCCCATGGGCCAAAAGGCGATTTATACGTTCATATCCGCGTCAAGGCCCACAAGCACTTCACGAGGGAAGGTGATCTCATCTTGAGCGAGGAGCACATTACTATGGTAGAGGCAGCCCTCGGCACTGAAATAGACGTCGAAACGGTAGATGGCAAAATTCGCATGAAGATTCCCGCTGGCACGCAGAGCGGTGCAGACTTTAAACTGTCAGGTCACGGTGTACCGCATCTGCGCTCTAGCAGCAGCCGAGGTGCCCATATTGTTACGATTATTGTCGATACACCTACAAAACTCAGCAAACAACAAAAAGAACTGCTTGAACAGTTCCAATCAGGCAGCAAAAAGCGCGGTATCTTCTAGCGCCCTAGTTGTTTATTCGCCTATACCGGCACGTAGCGCCGTAATGGTCGATGCAATACCGCGAAGGCTTATATCAGCTTCACGAGCAATTTTCTCAATCTGTCCATAGGCACTAATCTGTTCAGGCGATAGATTTTCAATTCTTTGTTTTCTTTTGTGAGTATACATGAGCTTATCGGCGGCATCGAGTAGTTGCGTGGCGGTCTCACCGGGCTCGTGGACTTTACCGCCCATGGCATTGGGTACGCCAATTTCATCCAGGTTTGCATGTAGCCTTTCGATAATCTGATTGAGAACCGACGTTTCGTTGACACCCGATAACAAAATGACGAACTCGTCTCCCCCGAAGCGGGTGACAAGTGACGCGACATCTTCGGGTCGAATCGAATCTTTGAGCGCGCCAGCGGCATTCTCGAGGTATCTATCACCTTCGTCATGGCCGTGTAGGTCATTGACTTCTTCTTTAAAATCATTAAGGTCCACCACAACTACCCCAAAGTTACCAGCGAGTCGCTCGTCATGTATGGCATGTTCGAGCGCATCATTCATCGCCCGGCGGTTTGGTATGCCGGTGAGAGCATCTTCATCAAGCGCATTGTACGCAAAAGGTACAAGCTCATCGGTTACACGATGCTCGACTATGGGTAGTGAATACGGATACATTCTTATTATTATAACATAAATAAACCATATAAGTCAATATATCGTTACATTGTTGAACAACCTACCGGCAAGTGCCATAATGTACACAAATGTCAAAGCATAAGCATACTCAAGCTGGTTTTATACCTTTGATGATTACAATTCTTCTCATCATCGTGGCTATTCTATATCTCACTTGGAAATACGTCGAACGAGCCCAGCGATAGTTGTCAATATTTGCTTATTATTATATAATACTAAACATGAATGCTGTTTCGCCTGACTTCATTGCTTCCTTGAAGGATGCCTCGGTCTTTACCCCAGAACTACCAGAAGCCGCGGCATCTGAAACACTTGCAAAGATTGAACACTACGAACGGATGGCAATACGAGGTGTCACTGAGGGACCACCGCTGTCTGTGACTGAATATGCCGCCGGGTCAGCACGGTACTCGGACGAAGTTCGAGTATATGGGGCAGTTGATAGGCGAATCTTGCTGAGCGCCGATCACGCTACTGCTCCGTATAAGGAAAGCACGGGTGAGTATAGGGGCGCCGATCATGGGACGGCCGGGCTTGCAATGCTACTCAGTGCAGAGTGTGTCCAAGCCATTGTTCCGTTAGGGAAGCAAACTGGAAATGTTGCTGTCTCACCAGACGATCACCCCATTAAGAGAAAAATCGGTGCCTTACTTCCTGGCAAAGCTGGTTTTATATCCTTGCATGGTATGGCTTCTGGAAAACTTATAACGCTACAGGATGCAACAGAAATCCATGCAGTGATAGGTCTAGGTACCGATCCGAATGAAAAAAGTTGGGCTGCTGCCGAGAAGCTAGTAGGAGTAGCTAAAGGGTTGGGCGTGCGGGCAGTTATAGGGAATCGGACCCCACATCATGTCTATAATCCTGCTACCGACGATTTTGAGCGTGATGATCAGGGCAATCCAAAAACTGGTGAACTCAAGGCCCATAGGCGATACATGACTACCAACTTTGCGTACCGAGTTATGGCTGAAACGGGCCAGCCAATTCCTTCGTTGCAACTAGAAATGACACGGCTGCTGCGACTTGTACCGGCAGATTTTTATGATGGGTGGCATGCGGATAGAAAAGCTCAGGCGATGGGTGTGCATCTTGGCTACTTACTTGCAATGGCTACGGTTGATACTATTAAAGTAGACGAAAGTTAACAGGTAATTAGTGGTAAAATGACCAGATGAAAAGAATATTACTATTGTTCGCGCAAAGCAGCGTTGAAAAGGGTTTAGCTGATCCGGCCGCACTCTCGAAATTACTCAATGAAGCCTCAAGTGAAATCTCTGTCATGTGGGCCTATCTTGAAGATTTAGTGTTCAGTCTCAATACTGAAACCGTCGACCTGTACGATGCGCGAAATGAGCAGCCCATTGAAGCATATAGTAAAATCTATTTCCGTTACTGGGGAGCGCAAGAAGGCCACGCAATTGCCGCTGCCCGAATCTGCCACCTCAAGGGCATTCCATTTATTGATTCTGAGACACTGCAAATCGGTTCAAAGAATAAAATCACGCAGTATGTTAACTTGTACGAAGCTAAAGTTGCTTTCCCGCGCACCCTTATTGCAAGCAACGATAACCTACTGAAACATCACATACGCTTGGGTTTTGGATTCCCCTGCATTATGAAAGATAAAGGTGGCACAAGAGGTCAGACGAACTATTTGGTGCGCGATGAAGCACACATGAAACAAATTATAGAGACTCATCCGCAGATTATCTTTGTCTTACAGGAGTTTATTCCAAACGACGGGGATTACCGCGTGATTGTGGCTGGGACAGAGGTCAAACTTGTAATTCGTCGTAAGGCCCAAGGCAACTCTCACCTGAACAATACTTCACAAGGCGGTAGTGCCACCATTGTACCTAGTACCGAACTGCCACAGTCAGTGCTTGATGATTGCATTCGTGCTTCTCAGTTTTACGGTCGTGAATTCTCTGGTGTAGACATTGTTCAATCTCAGCAAGACGGTAGCTATTACTGCTTCGAGATTAACCGTGCGCCACAAATTGAGTCAGCTTCATTCCGCACGGAAAAAGCCCACATTCTGGCCAATCTGCTTGCCGCCTAGGGCAGTAATGCTTGCCGGGGTGTCATGGTAGCCATAAGGTACAGCACATTGCGGTGCTCCGCGCCGTTAAGATCGTTTTTGTCCGGCTTTGCCGGGTCGGTGATATATCCGAGTGTGGTATCAAAATGAGCCTCGACGCGGGCCAAGACAGTGGCACGCAACGATGATTCAATTCCGCATAACTTGAGGGCAATCACTGTTTCCAGCAGGGCATCAAGAGGCAGGCTTTCCGAATGCTTACGGGCAGTTACTTCTGAGCGCGAGAGGAGAAGGCATTGGGCGGCTAGCTTGTCAGCTGGAATTGCGCGAGCGTAAAACAATGTTTCACCGAGACAACAGTGAGTCGAAAAATACAAGGCGAGCGCCTTTTCGGTATGTAAATATGCGGAACTGTCGGTTGTAAAAAGAGTGCGTTCATCTTCTTGGATAAGTCGATACCAAAGGTAGATAGTATTAACTGCATAGCTCGACAGCGTGGCGCAAGCAGACGTGTCAGCATAAAGCCGTTCAACACCTGTATCCCAAAGCTTAAAATCTGCGTTACTGCGGAAGAAACTGCGGGTGTCAATGCCGTACTCAAAGTACCAATGTCGCATCTGAAATAGCGCCAGCTCTAAGCCATATAACCACGGGTACTGAGTAAAATACGGTGCCCGTAAGTCGAGAAAATTGATAGCTGCATTCTCGTCAGCTCGAAGCGTGAGTAAGCGCATGAGTATTGCTTGAATCTCTGACGGCTGGGGGGAGTAACGCTGAAGTATCGTGGTGGCCCTAGGGTCATCAGCCCAACTACGCAAACGATTGGCAAAATGGAATGCCTTTTGAGGAGTCAACTCCTCGAGCCGCGACAGGTAGGTCTCATAAATGGTATTGCTTATAGTTTGCATTTGTGTTATAATTGACCTCAGATTAAGATACAATACTAAGTATATCCCATGACAAAGAAACCCCTTACAACTATCGGACGTGCAGAAAACGTGGATTTTCCAGATTTTGGGGTATTTGCGGTACCTGCCAAGGTTGATACTGGAGCAGAAAGCAGCTCACTTTGGGCCAGTAGTATAAAAGAGACCGACAACGGACTAAGCTTTATCCTATTTGCGCCAGGCTCAAAACACTACAGCGGTAAGAAAATTGCGGTGAAAGCCAGTAGCTACAGCATAACTCGTGTTGCAAATTCTTTTGGCCAGTCAGAAACACGCTACAAAGTGAAGCTGCAAGTCGTCCTCAGGGACCGCAAGATTAACGCAACCTTTACGCTCGCTGATCGATCACAGATGGTCTACCCGGTGCTGCTTGGCCGGAGACTGTTGTATGGCAAATTTCTGGTGAATGTTAGCGATGGTTCACCACTCAAGGCCGAAGAAGAAGAGCGTACACTTGAGCTTGAGCATGAAATGATTGCAGAAAGACCTTCTGCGAGAGGGAAACTACGTATTGCCATTCTATCGAAAGGGCCAGGTAATTATAGTACCCAGCGCCTGAAGGAAGAAGCTCTCAAGCATGGGCATGAGGTACGTATCATTAACTACGCAAAGTGCTATGTGACACTTGAAAGCGGTAAGCCAGTTGTCCGATACAAGGGTGAATCACTGACTGATATTGATGTTATAATTCCGCGTATCGCCGCTAACTTAACGGGTTATGGTTCATCAATTGTTCGGCAGTTTGAAATGCAGAATGTCTTTACCACGACAACGTCAATTGCTATTGTACGTTCCCGTGATAAATTGCGCAGTACGCAGCTGCTTGCCAAGGCGGGTATTGGTATACCAAAGACTGTGTTTGCTCGAGAGACCGCTGACCTGGATGACGTACTTGATCAGGTAGGCGGTGCACCCGTTATTATTAAGGTTGCTCGTGGTACACACGGCAATGGTGTAGTACTCGCCGAAACCAAGAAGGCTGCCAAAGCCGTGATGCAAGCATTTTACGTCGAGGGCGTGAGCTTTATTGTGCAGGAATTTGTAGCCGAAAGCGCCGGCTCCGATATACGTGCCTTTGTCGTGAACGGTAAAGTTGTGGCGAGTATGAAGCGACAGAGTCTTGACGATGATTTTCGATCCAATCTGCACCAGGGCGGAGAGGGAAGTGTCGTTCGCCTAACGGAAGAGGAACGTCGCACAGCACTGCGGGCAGCCAAGGCCATGGGTCTGCCAATCTGTGGCGTTGACATGATGCGTAGTGAGCGTGGTCCACTCGTGCTAGAGGTAAATTCCAGCCCGGGCTTTGGTATCGAAAAAGTTACCGGCCACAACGTTGCAGAAAAAATAATTGAGTACGTTGAGCAGCATGCCAAAAGTGGTCGTCGCAAAGATAAAATCGGCGCTTAAAACGCCACCGTCTAAGAGTACAGTGTTTATCGCGCTCGCGTTACTTTGTGTGACACTGCCATTCGTATTTTATAAACCGGCTGGTACCGTATTGCATGTTGCTGGTACGGCCTATCAGCTTACAATTGCCTCGACGCCGACCGCTCGCCAGGCGGGTCTAGGCGGTCGGCCAACGATGTCACAGACGAGCGGCATGCTTTTTGTGTTCGGCAAGCCGGCGGTCGAGTGTTTCTGGATGAAGGACATGCAATTCCCACTGGATATCATCTGGGTCAACCCGGCAAAGCAGGTCGTGCATCTGGAGCGGCAAGTCGCCCCAAATACCTATCCAAAGACTTTTTGTCCGAGTACGCCAGCCAAATATGTGATTGAGCTGCGCGCCGGAGAAACCGCAAAGCAACACGTGGTGATTGGACAGAAGTTAGACTTTTAGATACTGCGGCTTGGCCGCTGCCTCCTATTCTGCTTGTGCTATAGTGAGCATATGACATACCTCATCGTTCTGGCTTGTCTTGTGCTCGTGCCCTTCGTGCTTATCATGGCGCTACGATCACATGGTTCAATTGTATTTTTGAGCTTATGTCTTGGTAGCGTGCTGGCAACACTTGTCGCGCCTGATATGACAGACGTCGTATCCGCGATGACGCGGGGGAATGCGCTTGTCACCCTGCAGTGGTCACAGATTGGTCTTTTGACAGCGCCATTTTTGCTAGCCACCCTATTTACCAAAGGTGCTATACGGGGTGGCAAGCAGCTGCTGAACGGCTTGAATGCCTTTGCGAGTGGTACGCTATTTGCGTTGCTGCTCACACCGTATCTTTCGCCGACTTGGCAAGCAGGTATTAAACAGCAGGGGTTGTGGCACCAACTAGACAATTTGCAGACTGCGATTCTGATTGCCGGGGCTATCATAAGTCTGCTATTCCTGTTGATGACAAGGTCACGCCAAAAGATAGAAAAGAAACACTGACGTTCGCTTACTTGACGCCGAGAAACAGAAATAGATTATAAACGAGAATAGCCGGCCACACGGCAGACTTGAGAATAGCAAGGATGATGAGCCAGAATGTGCCTGAATGAGCGTGCAAATAGTACAGCAGAGCTCCGATAAATCCAATGAACCACAACGTGTTTGCGCCACTGGTTTGGGTTACATTTTCTCTACTCATTGCTCTCATGATTAGTCCCCCACTTATGTTATGCTCATTTTAATGTATCGGAACGCGCACTAGACAGCTTTTTGCAGTGTACTAGGGTGAACAAAACGATGAAAACCGAGATACAATACCACAATAACACTCAGGCTAAGGACAGCAAATACGTAGCCATTATTCTCGGATACAAACCCTCTGCCTATGCTATAGAATAGGGTAAATAGACCCCCTAGCATGATGCCATCGGCAATGATTTTTATCTTTTTTTCAAGCGCTATGCTTACAGCGAGAAAAAGGACAGCTATTCCAAGGGCTATCGTCGATACATTTCGACTATACGGCTTTACTGCTTTGTTGTATGCTTCGGTTTTTTGATCCCACTGTTTCTGAACTATGATTTGCTCTGGCGTTAGCCTCGCATCTTTTCCGTACGTGTTAAGCGCTACGGGAAATTCTGGAGCTTTTGGGCCTTGGTAAAAGGTATGTATGCCAGCGCCGACGAAAACTGCTAAAAGTACACCCAGGAAGAACGTGTAGAACAATCTTAAGAGCGTCGTAGTCTCTGTCATAGAACCTCCCTCTCATTAATACCCCTATAGGTACAGTATAGTCCTGTATAACAAGTGCCGGGTCTAACTAGCTTGTGGCAAAGAGTTATGGCAGAGTGGCCGAAATTTCTGCAAGTAAATCGTGGAGCTGTTGCAAGAGTTTGTTAGCCTCTTGTTCAGAAAGAATGCTTAGTACGCTGAGTGTCTGCAAAGCACCACCGAGTTGAGCTTTTGATTCACGTAAGATAGCTTGATTTGGCGAAGATTTACGGTATTCCGTTGCAAATTGGAGGGCTGACTTTTGTAAGTTCTGTACGACGCCAAACTCAATGCCCGACGACCCTACGATACCTGCCCCAGCGCCATTCATCCGCAGGACCCGAATGTGCATAATAGACTCCAAAAATTGGTTTATATCAGAAGAATGAAGCATATGCCCAGTATAGCAATAAAAGAGTACTCTTACCGGGTCGATCTTTTGCAGGGTTAAAAATGGATGAAATATAGTCCATTCGTATATCGCCAACCCTCGCTGTAATGGCCGCTAAAGTCGGCATTATACTGACTGACGTATACGGCCTGCCGTCCATTCTGTGTACCGACAGCTTCAACATACATTGAGTGTCCCCAGGTTCCGGCGGCGCTAATGGCAATAGAGCCTGGCGTAGGATTCGTATCGACTGGAATGCCTGCTGACCGCGCATTTGCCGGCCAATTCCTAGCATCACCTATGCCACCCCAATAAGGCATATCGTGTTTATCTTTACCGGCCAAGTAGTCTTGATGTACTTTGAACGCTGTATAGCTAACGCACTCACGGTTAAACATGCCCCATGAGTCAATTAGACTATCTTGGGGTGAGTTATTCCAGGTTACTGGGTAACCCCCATGACTGGTATCGCCCGCCAATGTGCCGCCAATCTGGTAGCGGCTAATTAGGGCGGCTTGCTGGCTGCGTAACGCGACTATCTTGGTCTGGTTCCCCTGCATTTGCTGATCATAGCTTGTTTGCTGTGATTGATTGTATGCCAGCAGCTGCGCCTGTTGGCTCTTGTTGGCATCAAGCTGTGCTTGCTGACTCTTCTGCGTCAGTAGCAACTGATCAAACTGGTTTTTTTGCTCCTGTAACTTGACCCGTAGATTGGTAATAGTATTGAGTGTGGTTTGAATTTTGCGCTGTACTGAAGCCCGGTATGTTTCTTTGTCGAAAAAATTGCTTAAATCTTTGCTGGATGCCAGCATTTCCAGTGTACTCGGCTGACCGTCCAGATATGATTGTCTGACTATTTCACCTACTATATGCCGCTGGTCAGCCATCTCGTTTTCGGCAACCTGAATTTGCTGCTGTAGGTCTATGCGTTTACCTTCACTATCAATAATCTGCTGCTGTATTTGGGCAATCTGCGACTCCAGGCGACTAATAGCATCTTGGTAGCTTCCAGCTTGTTCTTCGAGTTGCGAAATTGTTACTAGATTTTGGTCATTCTGCTGTTGTAATGCCTGAATCTGCTGGTCAAATTGATCGGCGTGGGCAACTGGTGACCATGTGCCACCTATTATTAGCATGATTCCTAAAAAACTATTGCTGACTACTCTAATAATTAGTTTGCGGTGTTTATATTTGCTCACTCTTGCTACCTCTTTAAAACAGATGCGCTAAGCGATCCTTGGTTGTTATGTTTATGCTATGGCCACAGGATGAACTATTTCGCATACCATCGTAGCGTCCGGCCGTATTTGGAACGGAATTATATTGTTGGGTAATGGTTTGCTGTGTTTCGTCTCCGTAACTTAATAAGAGCCGGTCTTTATCTTCGATAACCCGGTTCGTAATGCCACCGAGATCAGTGTAGTCTTGGCCATCTATGATGATATGTAAGCGACTCTGCCCACTAGCTTGGTACAGCGTACTATCTGCTGTTTTTATGAAATCATCACCAACGTACCAGCCAAGGTTTTCGAAAAATTGTCCCCAAGTGACTGAATGATCCTGTACGTGCACCACGCCGTCATAGCCCTTGGCTAAGTGAGCGCGACTTTCAGGAGTCATGATGCCGGACATTGAGCAACTTCCATCAAGGTAATAGAGAGGACTGCCAAATTTTTCTGGCTGACCATTAAGGTAGACGGCAAAATTAGCATGATAGTGTACGGTAACTGGTTTATAGGTGACAAAACGGATGCCGAGAATGACAAAAGCCCCAATAACAAAACCAGAAATGCCTGCTCCAAATGTTTTTGTTAAGCTCATAGCTTCGTAAGTTCCTGAGTTAACACTTTGTTCTGGATACCCATGCTTGGGTCATCTTTGACGTAACGTACAATGCCGTTGGCGTCTATGAGTATGTATGTATGCCCAGGCTTCATGCCTTTGTGCATGGATGATGGCAGGCTAAGCATGTTATAGAGTGTCGAGACGGAGCTATCACTATCGAACAGGATTGTACTTTTGGCAAGTTCAGGCATCTTATGAAAGGCCTGTCCCCAGTCTGCTTTACTGTCCACTACAATACTGGCACTTACGACATTCAAGCTATTAAGCTGGCTATCAGTTCCGAGCGCTGCCATTTGATTCCAGCAAGCCGGGTAGCACATAATACCCTCGTTAAAGAACAGTACTACTTTGTGTCCGCGCTGCTGGCTCAAAGAGAAGATTTTTCCATTCTGGTCAGTTAGGGTAAAGTTTGGTGCCGGCTTGCCAACCAGGCTATTCAAGGCTTGCACTGAAGTTGCTTGATTAGCCTGCAGGTTAAGGCTATTTGGCCGTAGTACCAGTACCGCCACAAATATAATGACAATCGCAAATAATACTCTGTAAAACTTCATGATTTATCCTCCTTGTCTATATCTGAGCCAGAGAGTTTGGTTTGCCGGTAGGCTGCGATACTGATGACAATAAATATGCCGCCGAATACTACTGCCCATACAAACTCCGGAACGCCACGGGTGACCTGTTGTATATCTTGTGTAACACGTGCCACTAGTAGGTTGAGCTGCACCTGATAGCCTGCGCCAAAGGCTTCTGGTCGAGCACGCTCAAACGCCAATATGAACACACCGATTGCAAGGTACAAGAAGCCAGCCAGTAGGTGAGACAGGCTTAGCGTAATCTGTCTACTAAGCAGTCGGTAGTTCACGTTGCGTCGGAGAGAAACAAAACGGTTCAATACTTTGGTTTTGTCAATGAAGAGTGCCAATATGAACAGCGGCACCACCATACCAGTTACGAAAGCCAGGGCATAGAAACTGCCAAGCCATGCGGAACCAGGTATGACTGACAGGGCCATTACCCCTGCCAGCACGGGCGCACAGCAACTAGTTGCAATGCCAGAGAAAATACCCAGTATGTACAGCGAGCCAAAGTCGTGTTTTTTGAGCGCCGGGCGGACTTTCATCGGCAGCATGTAGGATTTACCTAATAGCATGGACGCACCCAGGGCGACTAAAAATAGACCACCAACACTGAATAGAGTGCTATGGTAATGGCTGATTACAATGCCGAGCGACGCAAAACCAAGCCCAAGCGGCAAAAATACCGTAAGCAGTCCCAAATAATATACAAACGTCATTAGAAATACTTTGGTGCGTGTTTTAAAGACGGAAGCCAGGTACGATGGCAACAAAACACCGATACAACACGGCGCAAACAAGGCTGCCGTGCCGGCCAGAAAGGCAGTAATGAGCGAGGCGGCGATGACTATACCCATCACTGGTCACTCTCACTACAACACTGCATAATCGTTTTGGCGGTCCGTTTTCCAACATCGTTACTCGATAGCAGCAGAACGTAGCCGATTACCCAAAGAGCAGTTAAGAAACCAAGTATAGGGACGAAAGCTACGCGTTCGCCGACGGCCCAATACGCCACGACAGTCAGGCACAAGAAAAAGGGCAGTGTAAAAATATGTAGTATTTTAGCCACATGACGACGTGCCAGATAAAAGATGCCAGTGATACTCTGGCCCATAAGCATGGCTAAGAGCACTTGGTTATGGAAATAGCCGAGTCTATAGAGAGTGAGCAGTATAATCCAACTGCCCGAAATACTTAAGCAGAGTACGCAGAGCTGCCTGACCAGTGTATTCTTGATGATTAGGCCGAGTACGAAAAGACCCGTAATAAGTAGTAGAACGTATTGCAACATAAGTCTAGACCTTTTTATTTATGGTTGTTGTGATTATGGACGCTCATCACGAATGTCATTGTGAGCATCATCGCCAGGCACACGAAGGTGAGTAATACTATGAAAAAACTAGTAGCACGTACTTCAACCAAAAGAAACAGAAGCGTGAAGCTACCGACCATGAGTAGAAGATGATTCTTGTGTTTCATGCCGCCTCCTTCTTGTTCCAGACGTAGCGTTCTGGGTAGATATCGAAGTGGTGCTTGCAATGGCTCGAGCAGAAGTAATATGCTACATCATTATATAAACTGGCATGCTTTACCTTACTGGCTGCCAAATCCATGCCACAAACTACATCAATTGTGAAATGTTCATCGTGACGGAGTAGCGGTGAAGTTCTCTTATTTTTCATTCTAGATTCTCCCTTTTACGAAAATAAAAGCAGACATCCCCTGAAAGGAGACGTATCTATGGGAGTAGAACTAGAATCGAAAATTGGCGTTCAGTCTGACGATATCAGGAGGAATATGTGTTGCGAGCAGAGCGATATTTTGTCCGATAATCTTTCGAGGAGAGCTTGGCCACTGGAAGCGTGCAGAGTACGTTACTGTATGCTGGCCTGCTGGATCTTTGTCCTCATTTAACTCTTCGAGCTTTGTTTTCTCGATACCTACAGCCACGCCAGTTTGTTGATTGAGGCAAGTAGAAGTGCACGAATTCATGGGGCTCATTGAGTCGGCTGCGTGGACGGTAGCGCTAAAAGCCAGGCTATTCATCAAGCTAAAGGCAGCAATAATAATCGCGGTCTTTATGATTGTTGTGAGTTTTTTAGATGTATTCATGCATAAACCATATGGTTCACTTAAACAATACACGTAATAAATAATATATTCAAGTATTCGAATATAAGTATGTGTGCTATTATGCCTATATGTATCAAAGGCTACTCGGACTCGAAGAAGATATCTTCAAAGTTATTGCCAATCAAAAACGTCTGGAGATTATCCAGCTACTCAATAAACGCGAGCTAAACGTTACGGAGATGGCTGAGATGCTAGCTATACGTCAGCCTAACTTGTCACAGCATCTCACAATTATGCGACAACACAAAATACTGACCATTACAAAGAAAGGCCGCGAAGTCTACTACACGCTTGCTGACCATAATGTGGCTAGGGCAGTTGATCTAATTTTTCATTTCTTGCAGACGCAATATGATGCTGGTGATGAAATTAGTGCAGATAAATTATTCCCAATTGTTACCGACCCAGTTTGCGGTATGCGACTGAGTGCCTCGGAAGCATTTGACTCCGTGAAGTATGAGCAGCGCACGTACTACTTTTGTGCTAGTGGCTGTACCGCCAATTTCAATGCAAACCCACACAAGTATCAATACCAAGAGCATTCGAGCAAAGTAAAACGGGGGAAATTGCTCACCAGTACTAATAGCAGGTCAGACTAAATCGCGGGAGGGGTAAGTAATGACACAAGAGCATCATAACCATGGGTTTCCTGAATCGGCTATAGGGGACGGCCAGTCACTCATCTATGTCTGTCCTATGCACCCGGAGGTTCAGAGTGATCATCCCGATCGTTGCCCGGAGTGTGGCATGAACCTCGTACCTGGCAAAAAGAAAAAGCCACCTCTCTCTCATGAGCACATGGCTCACGACAAACATGCCGGGCATAGCCCCAACATGTTTAAGCAGAAGTTTTGGGCTAGCCTGCTATTCACAGCCCCAACCCTGCTATTTTCTGGCGCGGTGCAAGGGTGGCTTGGCTTCCACCTCGCCTTTCATGGTAGTCAGTATATACCGGCTATTTTTGGAACGGCTATATTTTTTTATGGTGGCCTAGTGTTTCTGAAGAGTGCCAAGGTTGAGCTGGAGGCACGCTTACCGGGTATGATGACTCTCATATCTATGGCCATTACGGTCGCATTTGGTTATAGCTTGGCAGTTACATTCAAACTTGTACGTGGCATGGACTTCTGGTGGGAACTTGCTACCCTTGTCACTATTATGCTGCTCGGGCATTGGTTGGAAATGGCCTCCGTCCAGAGTGCGCAGGGTGCATTAAAGGAGCTAGCTAAACTACTCCCAGACGAGGCAGAGTTATTAGATGGTAGCAGTACGAAAAAAATACCTGTCAGAGAATTAAAAATTGGGGACCTGATACTTATTCGGCCTGGTGCCCAAATACCGACAGACGGTGAAGTGACCCTAGGTGAATCTGATGTCAATGAGTCGATGCTCACCGGTGAATCAAGACCAGTCAAGAAAATAGCTAAAACGACCGTTATCGGCGGAACCATCAACGGTAACGGTTCACTTACCGTCAGGGTTGCTAAGATCGGTGGTGACACAGCACTCGCTGGTATCATGAAACTCGTTGCTGAAGCTCAAAATAGCAAATCAAAAACGCAGATTCTAGCGGATAAAGCCGCATTTTACCTGACCTTTATTGCGCTTGGCGCTGCTGTTATTACTGGTCTGGTGTGGGGATTCGACGGTAAGCCTGCGGGATTTATTCTCGAACGTATTGTAACTGTTTTGGTCATTGCTTGTCCTCATGCACTGGGCTTAGCGGTACCACTCGTAACAGCCATCTCTACCTCGTTGGCTGCTAAAAATGGCTTGCTCGTGCGGCAGCGTGTTGCGCTAGAAGCTGCTCGCAACATCGATATTGTTTTATTTGATAAGACCGGCACCCTGACTAAAGGCCAGCAAGGGGTAACAGATATCTGGAAGACAGGCAACTATAAAGCTGATGATATCCTGCAGTTGGCTGCCAGCCTAGAGCAACATAGCGAGCATATTATCGGCAAGAGTATTGTCCAAAAAGCTTCTGAGCAAGGTATGGATTTCGACAAGGTGGAAAATTTTGTCGCCCTACCAGGCTTGGGCATAAAAGGTATGTTGCATGACAATGAAACATATGTTGCCGCGAGCCGTCGGTACCTTATAGAGAATAGCATCGTAGTTCCTGCTGAAATCATTACACCAATCAAACAAGCGGCTAAAGATGGCAAGACTGAAGTATACCTGATGAAGGATAACGTTGTGATTGGTGCTCTTGCGCTTGCTGACGAAATTCGTGAAGAGTCCCGCGAGACAGTCGCTACCCTAAAAGGGATGGGTATAAAGTCGGCTATGATAACTGGTGATTCTTATGAGGTAGCAGCATATGTCGCTCGTGAGCTTGGTCTCGACCAATTTTTTGCGGAAGTTCATCCTGAAGACAAAGCAGCCAAAGTCAAAGAGCTGCAAACGGCAGGTCAACGCGTCGCTATGGTTGGCGATGGTGTCAACGACGCGCCGGCACTCGTGCAGGCAGATATTGGTATTGCCATTGGTGCTGGCACGGACGTGGCTATCGAGTCTGCTGGTATAGTGCTAGTGAGTAGTGACCCGCGTGGCGTTGCCAAGACTATCAAGCTATCAAAAATTTCCTACCGCAAGATGCTGCAAAACCTTGGCTGGGCGACTGGCTATAATACACTAGCCATTCCGCTTGCTGCAGGGGTGACTTCTGGATTGGGTTTTGTACTATCGCCTGCATTAGGTGCGGTATTGATGTCGCTTTCTACGATAATCGTTGCGATTAATGCTCAAATCTTACGTAAGTCAGTGCTCTGAGCTACGGCACCGTTTTTATCCGTAGCATTTGCTTCACATGATTTTTCATCATGTACTAAACAGCCAAAATCTCCGCGGCACTATTTATCCGTAAGACTCGAATATGCATGCTGTGTTCTATGAATGAATCTAGATCGGGCGATGAGCTCATAGGCACAATATAATAATAAACAATGACTACGACCGAAAAAGCACCTGCTATTAGTAGCTTTGGATTTGCTTCAGATAGTCAACGAGCGTTGGCAATTGCCGTGAGGTACAGGTCGTTTCGGTGTATGCATACAGCGTCTTGCCGCTATTGAGCTTCTTCATAAATTGTAGCTTGGCAGCCCCTCCATTCTCATCCTGTGAACTGTAAGAGAATTGGACGCCACGACTGCAGGCCTGAAGGTTTGGTACTTGCCCGAAAATAGCCACTAGTACATCTTGGGAATTTTTGTGTGCAGACTCTGCAGTTGCCTGCGCCGTAAGCAGTTTATTCTGTGCTTCACTCATGATGCCCTTTGAGGTAACTTGCAGACCAAAAGTAGCTCCGTTGCCGATGTTTGCATACTCTATTTGCCGCAAACCATAGTCTTGGTTCGGGGCAGGTAGTTGCAAGCGGACATCAGGGAAATATACCTGACCTGTTTGAGCGTCCACAGGGGCGACTGCATTCAAATTATTTACGGAGTTATCTATTAGGCTAGCGATAAGTGGTTGGCTGGCAAGGGCTTGACTATTCACTTGGTGTACGTGCCAATCGTACATCCCTTGGAATACCATACAGGCCAAAATGAGAGCAGCACCTATAGTGATTGGGAAGTTTTGACGAAGTTTTACTAAAACTTTGTGTATCATGCTTTACCTTACCCGGATTGTAAGAGGGTATAAAATGTTTGTCAATATCACCACGCTTGTAGCAAATTACCTCTCAGCCTGTGTCTTGCTATGAGCTCACGGCCCACTTAGTGTCTCAAAACCAAAACTGCTTCAATAATCTCACTACAAACTCCAAACAAAAAACCCCGAAGGAGCTTCTTTGTTTGGAGGGTCCAGTGAGACAGCGCACTTCGTACTTTTCCGCTACGGCGTGCTCGGAATACATTCCTGCGCGCGTCCTCGCTTTACCGAACTCACGATACTTCGCATATTTTCTTCGAAAATCTGCAGTGTCGTGAGCCCAGCCATGCGGTGGACCAAGTAAAAAGGCCTATCTTGCGACAGGTCTTTTTACTTGGAGGGCCCAGTGAGACTCGAACTCACGACACGAGGCTTAAAAGGCCTCTGCTCTACCGACTGAGCTATGGGCCCTCGGCTGGTATGAGATAAACCTACGGTTTTTCTCATCGCGCGGGGCGATGAAATGAATTCATCGTCTCCGGCTGCTCTTTTCCCTACAGAAAGAGGAAAATAACTCCTTACATTATCTATATTTTAGGGTAAAAGTCAATGTATACCGAGCATATCAGACACGGTCACCCTTATTACGCTCATGGCTTACGAGAATCTCTTTGATACCATTTTTATACGATGCAGTGGCGACCATCACTCCACGTGTTCAAACGAATGCGAACAGATATGGTACTTGTTGGAAGCGGGAGCTTTCTACTCGGTTTACTGCTGGCGCGCTGGCACTTTGTTGTGCCACTCTGGCCAGTACTTTTGCTCGCAGCTTCCGTGGTACTGATACGACAAAAAGCCATTCGTGTCATGTTAGTTTTGTTATGTGGGCTCAGTTTGGGCGTGTGGCGCGGGAGTATTTTCCTGCAGGCCCTCCAACCATACCAAGATTTTGCCACCCAAAAGGTCAGCATGCGTGCGACCGTTAGTATGGACGCGGTGTATGGACAAAACTCGCAGCTTAGTTTTGACGTGTCACACATACAATTCCTCAAGCCAGAGGCGATGACCGTACCAGGAACAGTAAAGGTGAGCGGATTTGGTGAGTTGGCGGTGTATCGAGGCGATGTGTTGGAGATTACCGGTAAGCTCTATCCTACTCGGGGTGGCAAACAGGCAAGTATAGGCTACGCGCAGTTCACGCGGGTTGCAAGCCATCAAACAGTCATAGATACGCTGCGGCGGAAGTTTGTAGCAGGCATGCAAACGGCATTACCTGAGCCAATTGCTTCGTTTGGCTTGGGATTACTCATAGGGCAGCGCAATACGCTCCCCTACGCAACGAGCCAGGCATTACTGATGGTGGGGCTGACTCATATTATTGCTGTCAGTGGCTATAATCTGACTATTCTTTTAAATGCTGCGCGTCGCTTGCTTGGTAATAAGTCTAAACGACTTACGACTATTGTGGCAGTAGGGCTCATGGTATTTTTCCTCCTATTTGCGGGGTCAAGTCCGAGTATTGTACGGGCGGCAGTCGTGAGTGGCCTAAGCCTCGCGGCTTGGTACTATGGTCGGACCGTACGACCTATGGTACTCATATTGCTTGCGGCAGCGCTGACAACCTATGCGACACCGATGTATTTTTGGTCAGATATTAGCTGGTGGCTTTCAATATTGGCGTTCTTTGGCATTCTTGTGATTGCCCCTCGTATCATCGCCCAGCTATACATAGAACGTGAAGTACCTATGCTTGTACAGATTGCTATAGAGACTGCCAGCGCTGAAATTATGACTATCCCACTCATCATGTTTATATTTGGGCAGGTATCGTTTATCGGTTTGCTAGCCAATGTACTTGTCGCTAGCGTTATTCCACTCGCCATGCTCTTAAGTTTTATTGCTGGACTTGCCGGCATGCTCCTGCCGCTATTGGCCGGTTGGGCCGCGTGGCCGGCAAATATTTTATTGACGTATATGCTCGATACGACTACCATCTTGAGCCGTCTTCCCCATGTTTTTCAGACAAATGTCTACCTCGGCGTAATGGATATGGCGCTCTGTTATGGCTTGATTGCTATCTTGGTATTCGCTTTGCGGCAGAAGTCAGCGGTCTGGTTTAGTCAAATTGCCAATAAATCGAAAAAAATAGGTAGTGCCTAAATGCCAGCTAACCCCTATACTATAGATATGAACAGAAATTTGGATGAACGTAAACTGTTTGGCAAATTAACTATTCTGCAGCCACTAGGTGTAACGCGGCGCTATCCCAAGAAGCGCACTATTATTTTTCAGGGCGAAACACCACGTAGTGTCTATATTCTTAAGAGTGGCATCGTAAAAGTCTACGGTATAACGAGTGAAGGCGATCAGCGAACAGTGACACTTTTGAGCGCCGGTGATGTATTCCCCACTTCTTGGGTGTTTGGCAAGACGGAAACTAGCATTTACTACTATGAGGCGGCCTCGGATTGCCTTGTTTTGGCGGTGACCAAAGAGGACTACATGGAGGCACTGAATACAGATGCCGAGCTTAAAGAGCAAATGTTCCAAACCTACATGTCCCACTATATTGCGTCAACCATGCATGTCTACGCGCTCGAACATTCTCATGCCCGCGATAAGCTTATTTATATTTTGCAGTACCTCACGACTCGATTTGGTGAAAAAGAAGAAGATGGCAAGATACGCATTGCACTCCGCCTCAGTCACCAAGATATTGCGGAAATGGTTGGAATTACGCGCGAAACAGCGGCGGTTGAACTCCATAAGTTGAAACGCAAAGGCTATATAACCTACCAACGGTTTACGTATTGGGTGGATGTTAGTAAGCTCCAAAAGCTCAAAGGCGATGAAGACATGACGGTTACTATCTAAGATTTTCGGGTGTTTGGCATTCTAGCATTCGATGTGGTAATATAACAGATACAAAAGGAGTAGTTTGTAGGTATGTCAGGACACTCGAAATGGTCAACTATTAAGCGTGAGAAGGGCGTAAAAGACGCGGCTCGTGGTGCTGTTTTTACGAAGCTCGGCAATGCCATCGCTCTGGCTGCGCGTGGGGGGATTGATCCGGAGACAAACTTTACACTTCGACTCGCCATTGATAAAGCCAAGGCTGCTAATATGCCACACGCCAACATCCAGCGCGCCATTGACCGTATTAAAGATAAGGGCGCAGCTGAGCTCCAAGAGGTCATGTATGAGGGTTATGGGCCGGGTGGTGCCGCTATTCTTGTGGAGGTCGCCACCGACAATCTAAACCGTACCTATCCAGAAGTTCGCCTAGCTTTTAGCAAGCATGGTGGTAGTATTGCCGAGAAGGGCGCTGTAGCCTTCCAGTTTGCCCGTAAGGGCCTTATCCACGTAAAGGCGGCTGGTGATGAGTTTATGCTTGAAGCACTCGACGCAGGGGCCGAGGATGTGCAGGAAGAAGACGGCGAAAGTGATGTCTACACGGTAGATACTGAGCTGGCACGCGTGCGAGATAGCCTCAAGGAGCGCGGCTTTGCAATAACTGAAGCGGCCCTGACGTATGTCCCCTCTACAACCATTGAGATTACGGATCCCGATACGGCCGGTAAGATTATGCGGTTAATGGACGCACTCGATGATATCGATGACGTAAGTGACACACACGTAAACTTCGACATCGCCGAAGGCATCTTGAATGAATAAAACGGTCGTTGCCCGTGATATTAATGGTAATACGTACGATGTTCCTCTAAATGAGCTAACTTGGCGCCCATCAGCGTACGCGATTGTTATCCGAGGAGGTAATGTCCTGCTGTCAAAACAGTTCAATGGGTATGATTTACCGGGTGGCGGGATAGATTTTGGTGAGCTGCCGGAAGAGGCAGCTATTCGCGAAGCGAGAGAAGAAACTGGCATTGAAATTGCGTCCCCAGAGCTTTTACGGTGCGAGACAAGCTTCTTCAAGCAGAATCACAAAGACGGTAGTGTCATCCAGTCATTACAGCTGTATTATGAGTGTTCCTTTATTGCTGGAGAATTGTCTACCGAAGGCTTCGATGAGCACGAAAAGGAGTACGCAGATATGCCCGAATGGTTTCCGGTTAGTAAACTTGATTCCGTAATCGTAGCAAACAGCTATGATTGGCGAAGTTTAGTAAAGAGGATTGCTCGGGATGAGAATACTGGGGATTGATCCAGGAACTGGCATCCTTGGCTTTGGGGTGCTCGATATTATAGCCGGCAAGCCGGTTATGGTCGATGCAGGCGTTATACGGACGCCCGTGCACGAGGATGATTCGGTGCGCCTGCAGACTATCTTCGAGGAATTAACAGATATAATTATTGAGACTAAGCCAGATCAGATGGCTGTCGAGAAACTGTTTTTTGCGCGCAATGTAACAACGGCTATTACCGTAGCACAGGCTCGTGGTGTTGTGCTCCTCGCTGGCAGGCAAGCAGGCCTAGAACTCTTTGAATACACCCCACTACAGATAAAGATGGCAATTACGGGCTACGGCAAAGCTGACAAAAAACAGGTGCAAGAAATGGTACGCATACATCTTGGGTTGAGCGAAGTGCCGAAGCCGGACGACTGTGCTGATGCGCTTGCTGCCGCGCTTACATGTGCGCAGTCCCGCAAAGTCTAGATAAACCAGGAAGGCCTTGCCTCTCCAGGCCAGGTTTTCCTCCTGCTCTAAAACTCGCGTGGAGCATGGGCTCACTTAGCCTATTAGCTTAATCCAAGGATAGTAAGTCGAGTTCGGGTTATACTAGGAGTATGATTGCAAGCTTACGGGGGATTGTAGAGAAGTCACTGAATGGCATTGTGCTGGATATTGGTGGCGTGGGTTACGGGTTGGCTGTGACATCCGAGGATTTTGGGAAGCTAGCCGATGGCAAAGAAGCAAAGCTGTATGTACATGAACATATTCGTGAACAGGGGTATGACTTATTTGGTTTTACACTACCAGACACAAAGAAACTATTTGAGCAACTCCTCGGCGTGAAAAATGTTGGCCCACGAGTGGCGATGGCAGTGCTCGATATTGGGTCGGCGGCCCAGGTGCGTGGCGCAATCGCGTCGGGTGACGTGAAGCTTTTGCAAGGAGCCAAGGGTGTGGGGAAGCGTGCTGCCGAGCAAATTGTCGTGGAGTTACGAGACAAGGTTGGCCTGGTTGCCGGCGCATCAGCAGAAGATTTGGTGTACCGTCCAGGTATTAACACGCAGGATGAGGCTGTCGAAGCCCTTGTTGCACTCGGTTACTCACCGCAGGATGCCACTGTGGCACTGCAAAAAATTGACCCAGCCCTATCGACCGAAGAACGCATCAAGCTCGCCCTGAAAGGATAGCCCTATGAATATCCAAACCTACACACTCAATAATGGCCAAACTATTCCCGCAATAGGATTGGGGTTATGGCAGGTAAAAGATGAAGCGGAATTCCGCCGGGCTTTTCAGGCTGGGATTGAAGCCGGCTACCGGCATTTCGATAGCGCACAGGCCTACGGT
>DAIDKK010000004.1 GCA_027450065.1 Candidatus Saccharimonadota bacterium
TCGCCAACGTGGCCGGCATCATGGACAACATGACCCCACTACATGAGATGAGCGATGCCGTATGGAACCGCGTCATGAACATTAATGTCGGGGGCATGATGAAACTCAGCCGGGCCGCGTTGCCGCTCATGCTCGAGCAGCGAGCGGGGTCAATCGTGAACGTTGGCTCAGAAGCAAGCCTCAAAGCATCTGCTGCCGGCGCAGCCTACACCACCTCCAAGCACGCAGTAGTTGGGCTCTCCAAAAGTATGGCGTTCATGTATGGGCCGAGTGGCATTCGCACAAACGTTGTTGCGCCCGGTGCAGTCCTCACAAATATTGAGGCCAAATTTGACTCTCCGCTCGGCGCCGAACGGGTGAATAGCATCCTCGCAACTATGCCCGACGCCGCCGAAGCACCGGCGCTAGCCGCCGCCATCACCTATTTGCTCAGTGACGACTCGACGAACGTGAACGGCGCGGTCTTACCATCCGATGGCGGCTGGTCCGTCCAGTAAATGCATTTCTTCTGTACTTATATAAGTCCTTATATACGTATGCGGAGTTCGGGACAAAAATAGCACCTGCTAGCTCTCGTATTTGCTATACTGACAGCAATGTATAAAAGTACTGTCTACAAAACTGTCTACCTCATACGGCACGGTCAAACGACTGCGAATGTCTCTCCTGTCTTTCAGGGAGATGATGCGACGCTCAGCCCACGTGGAGAAGCTCAAGCGATGGCTCTGGCAAACCGGTTAGCAAACGTGCAATTTGACGCACTGATTGCAAGTCCGCTCAAACGCACTACCCAAACCGCGCAATACATCGCCGACAAAACAGGGAAAGACATTGTTTTCTCAGAACTGTTCGTAGAATATACCAAACCAACCGAACTACATGGCAAACCCTGGAGTGATCCGCAGGCAAGTGAATTATGGCGGGCTTGGCAGCAATCCCTCGAAATACCTGGAATGCGAGTCAGCGATGGCGAAAACTATGACGACATTGTCGCGCGGGATGATGCAGCCCTTGAGTACTTACTGCGTCGCCCAGAAGATACCATCGCCGTCGTCACCCACGGACATATCCTTGGCAGTATCATTGCCCGCGTGCTCTACGGTGATGCCTTGACCGGCCCGTTGTTACAGGAGTTCCACAAACGAGTCTCAATGGAGAATACTGGCATCACCGTTTTGCGCTACAAAGATGGCTTCGAGGAAGCGCCCATGTGGCGACTCTGGACCCTCAACGACCATGCGCATTTTGCTGAGTAATGTATCTTCCGCCATCAATAAGGAGTACCCATGACAACCATACCATCCCTCACCCTCAATAATGGCGTCCTAATGCCACAATTAGGCCTGGGCACCTGGCAAGCTCGAGATGGCGATGAAGTGGAGCAGGCGGTCACGACAGCCCTAAGTGCAGGTTATCGGCTGATTGATACGGCTGCTATGTACGCGAATGAGGCCGGTGTTGGCAGTGCGATAAAAAATAGCGGCATTGCCCGGGAAGATATTTTTCTTACCACCAAGCTCTGGAACGGTGATCAAGGCTACGATGAAGCCTTGCGTGCTTTTGATGCCAGCCTTAAGCGACTCGGCCTCGGCTATATCGACCTCTACCTTATCCATTGGCCGATGCCAACCATCGGTAAATTCGTCGATACCTGGAAAGCCCTGGAAAAGTTGTATGCTGACAAACGCGTACGCGCGATTGGCGTTAGCAATTTTATGCCCGCCCATCTCACCGAACTTCTCTGGAGCGCTTCTATTACTCCGACTGTCAACCAAATCGAGTTACACCCACGCCTCAGCCAAGAAGCCAGCCGGGCCTTTTGCAAACAGCACGGCATTCAAGTAGAGTCCTATAGCCCACTCATGCGCGGTCAGGAGATACTGGCCGATGCAACTATCCAGTCGATTGCGGTAGCACATGGTAAAACCCCGGCCCAAGTGACGTTGCGCTGGCATATCCAACATGGCCTGATTGTCATCCCCAAGTCTGTTACCCCGGTTCGCATCCAAGAAAATGCTGCTATTTTTGATTTTGCGTTGACGCCTGAGGAGATGCAACGCATCGACAACATGAATACCAATAGCCGAATTGGCGGTGACCCAAACACCTTTAGCGTAGGGGCAAAACCGTAGGCCACCTCACGCCACGGTAGTAATCGAGCACCATCCGGCCTACAATGAAACTATGACAAAACTCTACATTCCAGTGCTCGCCGGCACCACCCGCGAACAGCGCAAAAGTATTCATGCCGCCCGGCTTGTTGCCGAGATTGGCGCCAGCTTTGCTGACATCGAAACCGAACTTATCGATCCCAAGGATTTCAATTTTCCCGGAGATGGCAACGACCCCGAGGGTAAAGACCCCCGTTACAGCGCCATCACCGCGCGGGCCGACGGCTTCTTTATCGTGACGCCCGAGTACAATCACGCTTACCCCGGCAGCCTCAAGCGCATGCTCGACAGCGAGCTCGAAAATTACATTCACAAACCAGTCGCATTTGCCGGTGCCTCCTCGGGGCAGTGGGGTGGTGTGCGCGCCATCGAAGCACTCGTGAATGCCGTGCGCGAGATGGGCCTAGTTGCCACCTTCACCGATATGCAGTTCCCGAAAGTCCAAGAGTTGTTCGACGAAAACGGCACCTTACTCAATGAAGCCTACCGCAAGTACACTACCAGTGCCTGGACAGAACTGATTTGGATGGCAAAAGTCCTCAAAGCCGGTCGCGAGCACGAGCCAAGCAAGTATCACCAATAAGATTTATATATCTGTTAGCGGCCATAGTTAACAGAAAACTGCTTGCCACATTATGTATATTGTGCTAATATTAACAACATTGTTTATGATGATCCCGAGATTAGTGGTTTAGATTACTTAGGCTCATTCAAGCAATCACAGTAACAAATCATAATCGAAGGGTCATTTTTTATGTCTTATTCTTATCGCTCGAGCAGAGTGTCAACTGCTCCACGTCGCCAGTCTCGTGGCGGCAGCCGCCCAAACCGTAGCAGCGCCCAAGGTCGTGGCCGAAAGGGTGATTACATCGACCCCAGCCGCTTCATTAAGGTTGCTACTGCTACCCAAACCGAACAGTATGTTGCCCAGCATTCATTTGCTGACTTTAACTTGTCGCCAATCCTTAAGGCCAACCTGGCCGCCAAGGGGTACACTACCCCCTCACCAATTCAGGACCAGGCCATTCCAGCCGCTCTTGAAGGTCGTGACGTGATTGGTATAGCTAGTACTGGTACCGGTAAAACCGCCGCTTTTGCATTACCGCTACTCAATCAACTCGCCAGTGAGCCAAATTCACGAGCGCTTATTATTGCGCCAACCCGTGAGCTTGCACAGCAGATTGAAGTCGAGTGCCGTACACTTGGCAGGGGAACCGGCCTGACCGGCGCCTTGCTTATCGGTGGTTCCAGCATGGGCATCCAGCTCCGTGACCTCCGCGGCAACCCCCGTATCGTCATCGGCACACCTGGCCGTATCAAGGACCACTTGCTCCGCGGCACCCTGAAGCTCGACCGCTTCAACATTGCCGTCCTCGATGAAGTCGACCGTATGCTCGACATGGGCTTTGTCAACGATGTTACGACTATCCTCAAAGCAACCAACTCCGTACGCCAGTCGTTCTTCTTCTCGGCTACAATGGATGCCAAGGTCCGTATCCTCATCGATACCTTCACCAATGATCCATTTACCGTTTCGCTCAAGGCAAGTTCTGCCAGCGAGAGCGTGCACCAGAATATTGTGGCTTACAACACCAAGACCGATAAGCTCGACAAGCTACACAATCTTCTGATTCAAGGCAATGTCACCAAGGCAATCATCTTTGATGAAACCCAGCGTGACGTTGAACGCCTGCACAAGGAGCTCGAACTCCGCGGCTTCTCAACTGATTCGATGCACGGTGGCAAGACCCAAGGTCAACGCCAACGCGCCTTGGCCAAGTTCAAGCAGAATGAGATCAATGTCCTTGTGGCGACAGATGTTGCCGCGCGCGGTATTGATGTGACCGACATTAGCCATGTGGTTAACTTCTCGGTACCTAAGACCTACGACGATTACATTCACCGCATCGGTCGCGCCGGTCGTGCTGGCAAAATCGGCCACGCTCTCACGTTCGTCCAGCAGTAACACCCACTTACGCGACGTTCGCTCAAAAAAAGAACTTATATAAGTCATTATATAAGTTCTTTTTGCATTCGAATACTCGCTAACACTTTTCGCTCTTTTGAGCTCATCAGTATGAATACACATTCATAGAAGTATCTCTTGTGGGGACGGGTTGGAGCCAAAAGGCTCGACAAAATCGTCCACACAAGATGGTGGTGAGGGAGGACGCCATTGTCCACCCCGTTTTCACCCTTCGGTCACTCGTCGTAGTCAGTGGCTGGCTGGCTCGAGAAACTGCACATCCTCCATCTCCTTCCTTGTGGGTTGGTGCCGAACGGACAGGTAGCTTGCCGACAGAGCAGGCACGGCTAGCAGAAGCACTGGGAAAATCGACCCGGTGCAGACAATCGCAATGGTCATGATGGCCAGAGCGAAGATCCATTCACCACGCGTGACGGTCAACGCCTCCCTGAAGGAAACGCGTTCCGCGTTCTTTGGCGTCACAAGGAACACCGACTTGCCAAACATGGACTTCAGTGAAGCCTTGAGGCTCGTGTAGTACATGCTTCCGTACAGCAGCATCGAACCACCGCTGTACGAGAACAGCTTGCGCTTGCTCATCGCCTTCCAGTGAAAGATGACGTCGTTTGCCATCGGCGCCAGCAGGAACAGCAGTGTAGGAGCCAGCATCCACAGGGGATACTGGAACGTCGTGCCCACCAGGGGCAAAACGACCACGTTGATGACGATGAACAGCGAGAAGACCGCGGTCAGCGGTAGCGCGTACGTAAAGAGGACGATGTCCAACTTCTCGTACCACTTGAGCTGACGCGAGGCCAGGATTGGCCAAGTGTTCCGCCGGATGAACTCCATGTTGCCCTGAGTCCACTTATTGTGGCGCTTGCGGAATGCCAGGTAGTCGGGCGGGTACTCCTCTTCGCAGGTCACATCAGGTGCGAACACCGTCATGTAGCCTGCCTCGCGGGCTGCGAGAGAGAAGCAAATGTCCTCGGCGACGACCAACGGAAAACCGCCGGCCGCTTCGTAGCACTCCCTGCTCACCATGGCGCCATGCCCCAGCAGCGACAGGAAGCCGAACTCATCCTTGACCGTCTGGTAGACGGGCCA
Organism: Candidatus Saccharimonadota bacterium; assembly: GCA_027450065.1. Classification (GTDB taxonomy): domain Bacteria; phylum Patescibacteriota; class Saccharimonadia; order Saccharimonadales; family UBA4665; genus JAGXIT01. Next base: position 5,245 of record DAIDKK010000004.1, read on the forward strand.
GTGTGAGTCGACACCAATCGCAAACTTCTGCTGAAATGGCGTGATGTTGCGCGTCGCGATGTGGTTCGCCTGAACCACGCCGGTGTTCTTGTTGGCAGCGAAGTAATCCAGCATCCGCCGGATGAATCCGGGCGGGATGACCTCGTCACTGTCAAGAATCACAAAGAAGTCGTACTCAGCATCACACAGGAAATTGTTGAGGTTTCCCGCCTTGAAGCCGACACGACCGATGCGACGCACTACCTCCACCTGGTTGGTGGCGGCGAACTCATCGACCTGCCGCAGATACATCTCCTTGTCGCTGTCATCCAAGATGACAGTCCGGACGTTGCCGTAAAGCTGTCGCATCGACTTGCCGAGCGAGTCGCCGTTGAAGTCGTTCCGGGTGCAGTACACCAACAGAACGAGCGGCTCACGCAAGAGCGGTCGATACGGCAGAGTGATGCGGTGGCTCCTCACGAACAGGTAGTACCAGGCCGTGTAGAGCACGTCCTTGACGCCGTTCAGCCAGAAATAGCCGATGAAGGCCAGGGTGATGGTCACGAGAAAACCGCTGAGCGGCGTGACGTGCATCAGGCGTCCAATCTGGCTGTAGGACGTCAAGACAGCACTGCCGAACAACAGCAGCCAAACCGCCATAATCGTCACATACAGCTTGGGGGACTTCGACATATCAGTCCTCCTGCTGAGCACGAGCGCGGGTGCGCTTCCGGATGCCAAGCAAGAACAGTCCAACTGCGATGAGTGCGAGAGCCACCGACAGAGTAACACCGATGTCGGTTCCGGTGAAGGCAAGAACCCCCGCTGCACCAGCCACGCCAGCGCTTGCGCTGTTGTCGTACATGGTAGTTCCTTCCGTTCGAGTATTTAACCGAGGATGTACATCTTATCGCGGGCGCGAAAAGACTGGTAAATTATAACATAATTTTGGATAATGTTTAGTCAAAACATGAATAAAAACATCTTTTTTGGTACGAATATAACAAAATAGGGTCACACTCGTGTGTTTTTATGAATATTTTATAGCCTAATGTATATATTAGGCGCTAAAAGCATCAACGATTCGTGGGTGGAAGTAAGCTTCGGGGTCACGCGTTTCTACTGCCACAGCATCCAGTACTACCCGGAGGTTTACTTCGGCTGGCATAGTCACGAAGGGGTCATGGCTGGCACGTGCCCGCCGAATGCTACGCATCACGGTCGTAGCCTCGCGCGCACCTTCGGGGTCTTCGGCCTTATCTTTTTGGCGTTGGAGGATAGAACCAACCGATGGGTCAATGATAAAACGACGAGTAAAGGGTTCTACCTGTAGTCCATCCTCACCCCGATAGACATCATGACGGTGCACCGTCAGCACGCCTTCATCAATAGCATCGAATACGAAAGCCGAGGCAGAGAATCGGGTAACGCCGTCTTTGGTTCGTCGGCGGTCAACCCGTATAGCCATGGCGCCCACCGAGTTACTAACAGCTTCGACTCGTCGCGCTCGCCACTGCGTGCCACTCTCTTGAATAATGGCGTTCGCCATCCGCCACAAACGCGGCGTTATCATTCTATCTGGTTGCGCAGTGCCAGCTTGTTCGCTCATAGCGCCACTATACACCATGCGCCGAGCATAACCATGAGCGGTAAAACCCCGCTGCAGCCCACGGCATTGTAATATGTTCTATTTCGTCTTGGCTTTTTGTGCCTTACCGCTGTTACTATGCAAACTGCATGACACTTGTGCTTTGAGAATACGAATAAGTGACTAAAATAGGCAGCATGACGGTACGAAGAGAGCTGCCGGCGATTGCTCCGGAAGGTTTAGACGAAGAGGATGTTGCACTGCAGGCTGCGCTTGCTGAAATGCAGAACATAGTACTCCGACACCTGTTGAAACTTAACCTGGCGATAACGGACCTTACGGCAGAATCACAACAACTGCTCGTGGATCGTACGAAGCCATACCTTGAGTTTGAATTAGCAAAAAGCGAGGGAGTCTGGCAGGGCATGCCAATTATGGCAAGAGGACCTGGCGGCATTTTAGTTGCTAACGCCGAAGGTGCTATAGGCGGCGCGCAGCACATGGAAGAGGGTGATGTCGTGATAGGGTTTATTGATGACGTCTCAGGGCTTCCCGTACCGAGTCTTGCATGCATGAGGTCACCCGATGAGACTACTCAAGACATCCCGACCTACGATCAATCGTTCTCTGCCGTCGTCACACTACAGGGAGCACAATTTACTGCAGCGGCTTCCGACGGAGCGGAAACAATGTACGATTTAAGTAGGCACACCGTAATCTTGCCGCTTGTATACGGCATGGATATACGCGTAGCACCCATGCTCGAACTCTAGCCGACTTACTAAAACAAAAAGGAGCACCATAAAAAACTACAGATGCACTGTGGCTCGTTTAGTTGTAGAATAGGTAAAATTATGGAACGAGTATCATTAGATTGTGTGTATGGCGTAAACCATGGTCAAATCATGTGGCGCAATCATGGCATCGAGCTTGCACCGAGCGATAGGCAAAAGCCACTCCGAAAACCGAATGATTCCATAGCGCTTCATGGCATACACGTGGGCGAATTTGCTGTCTTTCTGAGCGTCAGAACATCGCTCCTGAAGCCGAGGTACACGTCAACTTCGTATCTTATAACCCAAGTTGACCGCCGAACACAGCAAGCGCTTGCAGTACCCGGCGATGCCGTCCTGGAACATCCAGAGAATTTATGCAGCCCATACCTATGCTACGTACTAGGAGAGGTGGGACTTGAGGAGCTGGCAGATTTTGATTTGACCAGTCTTGGCGAATACGCCCTCCAGACAAGCACTGAACGCTAAGTTGCGGCCAACCGTTTGCCGTAACTGCATACTAAATTTATTTCCCATATTTAAGTGATGGGGCTATATTACGTAAATATGTTTGCAGAAACTATGCCACAACCTGATTTCGGCGGCAGGGAAGAGTACAACCAGACAGCCGAAGCAAAGCTGCATGCTTGTGGCATTATTACCGATGCTATCGATGCACTCCTGCACGCTTCGATTCCTTCGGGTGGAACCGTGGAGCATGGTGCCGACACTGATGAGTCAGGCCTTCATATTAAGCGTTCATTTCGCTATATCGAAGCTCAAAGTATGCCGGGTGGCACTTGGCCGTTAACCGAGCGTTTATTTTCTATCGTTTATGCCTTCACGAAATCTGAGCCCTATACGCACGAGACCTACACCATCGCGGTCAATACATTTGTGCCACGAGCCCGCCTCTCGAACCTCGGCACCCAAAACAAGTATGTTATAGAGTATTTTGGTGCCAACCGCGAAAGCGCTACAGCCACCATAGAGCAGCCTACCCTTACCGAGGACGGCAAGACACACATGGAGGACCGACTGACGACACCATATGATCAGGCACAACTTGCCCACGAGATTGCGGCACTCCAGAATGCCATTGATGCCGGCGAACACGAACGCTCCATCATAGCGCAGCTGAACAGCACCTCCGAGTAGCATGCACGATCCCCGTAAATTTCACAGATGCACCAGATGTAATTTAGGGGTAGAAAAATAACAAAGAATGAGAATGTTCTTGCCTAAAGCTGTGATTTAATATAAGACGCATTAAGCCAAAAACACTTCTTGACTACACTCAGCCCGCCCGGCGCGGGTAACTTGTCTTGGCCATTCTTCCCGTGCGGACGAACATGCACGACAGAGCTGAATTTTTTAGAAGGTAAATTATTAGCATCATGATTTTTGATACGTTGAACAGTCTCACCCCAGACCCGTTCGGCTTCAAGACGGTCTTCGTAGGGCATGCTCCAAAATTTAACCTTATCAAAGACGAGACCTTCTGCTGTTTGTTTAAGCACGATAAATAGAAATTTGCTTTCAATGATATCTTTGAATTCCGAATTATTCCAATCTTGTTCTGCGAGGGTTAGATAATCAAATGCAGGGAAAGATATATCTTCCTTCGGAGTGTCATTCGTACGCAACCTGATAGTTCTAACAATAATTCCAGCTTTCTCGAATTCGAGTATCTTCTTAGCTTTTACCCCTAATAATCGGCTCGTGAGAATGGCGTATCTACTTTTGTTACCTCGGCTGACATCAGGTGCATATTCTCGCAATAGCTCATCAGTATCTCTACCGAAATATGGCTCCAGCCGACGAACTACCTCGCGTTCAAGATTGGCTTGTTGAGTGCTATCGGTCCGCAATACACTGCCGTATTCACCAGACTTACTAAGCGCCATGTCCATGACGACACGGACGTAGCTAGCCTTAAGGGCGAAAGCGCGTGGTTTAGCAGGGGTCTGGGAATAGGGCTGGCTTGTGCGATTCTTTGAGCTAGCTGCTTTGGTACACGCGCCCAAATATAATGTATCTGCCTCCGAAAGTTCATGGGCCTTGCCCGACTTAACTTTATCAACTATCAGTTGCCAATCACGCGCAATGAGCAGTAGGTCGTCGTCTGACATTTGCCATAGATGCTTTGCAATGAAACGCATATCCAAATATGACAAATCTGCCTCATAAAGATAAAACACTACGAGCATCAGTCGTATCTTCCTAAGAATATAGCTTTCCTGAAATGTTTCGCTAACGATTTGATGGTAGCTTATCATTCCTAAAACAAGTCTTTCTTTCGGAGATAAAGCTCTGTTCTTAAGACGCTTAAGACCGGTAACCTTCAGTTCTAAACCTGCTTCCGCAAAGTCTGGCTCATGATTATTCGGTGGCGTATGTTTGTAAAAAAACTTCTCTACAAGCCCCCCAAGGTCTCCCTTGCCACTTCGTACATCAGCGTCAGTTACATCGGTGAGCTCTCGAAGTGTCTTGCCAATTAGGCGCCCCGTATATTCGTCGATAGATGTGGGGCTCGTTATATCATATAGGTCCGGCATGCTTTAAATTGTAACACTGACAATGTGGTAAAAATGAATTTGATCAATATCTCATTAGTTGCTATCATTATCACATGAAGAAGCTGAGGGTAGTTGAACTATTTGCTGGCGTCGGCGGGTTTCGCATTGGTCTTGATGCGGCCAGTACCGAAAAGCTGCAATACAAGACCATTTGGGCAAGCCAATGGGAGCCCTCAACCAAAAGTCAGGATGCAGCTGCGATATACGCCGCTCGGTTCGGCAGCACAGGTTTAAGTGTTGAAAATATCGAGACCGTAATAGAAGAAAGGTTCGATAGTATACCCAAGCATGATTTGCTCGTTGGCGGCTTCCCGTGTCAAGACTACTCGGTCGCGAGCACCTTGAGTCGGTCTAAGGGTTTGTTAGGTAAAAAAGGTGTTCTATTTTGGTCAATCTATTCGATACTTAAAAAGCAGGGAGAAGATGCTCCAAACTATTTGTTTCTCGAGAATGTTGACCGCTTGCTTAAGTCGCCGGCCAAACAGCGGGGCAAAGATTTTGCAGTCATGCTCGCTGCGTTATCTGATTTGGGCTACGCGGTTGAATGGCGAGTCGTGAACGCTGCCGACTATGGCTTTCCCCAGCGGAGACGCAGGGTATTTATACTTGGCTACAAGAAGGGAACAAAAACGTATAGCGAGATAAAGGGGTTCACCAATAAAAGGGAGTGGATGCTCAATGCTGGAGTGTTCGCGGCTGCATTTCCAGTTGAGCCCGAGGCTGGTTTCGACCACGATATACATCTCGAAGGGACTTTGGTAGAAATAACCAATCAATTTTCTGCTCATGGCCCGAAAATCAGTCCCTTTCAGAATAGTGGCGTCATGATTGACCGTACAGTTACAACTATGCGAGTGGAGGCTTCATATGACGGTCCAGCAACAGCGCTTGGCAATGTACTTATTAAGGAACAAGACGTGCCTGAAGAATTTTTTATCCCCGAGGCACAACTAGCCAAGTGGAATTATCTAAAAGGTGCAAAAAAGGAAGAACGTGTCACGAAAAGCGGGCATAAATACCATTATGCTGAGGGTGGTATGACATTTCCTGATGACCTGCAAAAACCGTCACGAACAATCATCACGGGTGAAGGTGGGAGCGGTCCATCTCGATTCAAACATGTAATAAAGACAGAAAGCGGTCGCTATCGTAGGCTGATGCCACTTGAGCTGGAACGTCTTGATATGTTCCCCGATGACCACACAAAGCTCGAAGGCGTATCAAACATGCGCCGTGCTTTCATATGCGGTAACGCGCTTGTAGTCGGCGCTATTACGAGGGTAGGCGAAAGTCTCGCTGACAAAGTTGGCTAAATGACTTATATAAGTTTTCGGATGTATTATGTAACAATTCGGAGGTAGAATGAAGCCATGACAGAGGCGCATACTTCTATAAACTCCGGCCAAAAAGGCTGCTACATCTACAGCACCGACTCCGAAACCCAAGAATATTTCAAAAATTCCTCCTCAGAAGGATACCTGTATGAGCTTTGAAGAGTTGCTTGCTTTACTGGCTATAGTGCTACCTCCCACGTTTGGCTACGTATACACAAAAAAACAAATGCTTGAGGCCGATAGGAACAGAATCAAACAAGAGTATTATCGTAAATACATCGAAACTCTAAGTTTAATAACTGACGGAGAGATTAACCATGCTAATAAGGTCGTACATGCTAAGGCGAGTAACGATTTATACATCATTGCATCTCGTGAAGTGATTTACGCACTGCAAATATACCAAGATGCTCAGAGCAATAGAATGCCTAATGAAGTTATTAATTTTAAAATGTCTGAACTTGTAAAGGCTATGCGAAAGGATCTTAAAATAAAAACTACGGCAGACTGGGCTGTCAAACTATGGACAGCCGGAAGGCCGAAAGACTAAAGTTACCATTATAGTCACGCTGAGAATAATCTGGTTGAGTTGCTAATCTAAATACTGAGACAAATATATTTATTCGCAGGGAACCAATGCCGGGCATTTTTGCGTACTTTTGCTGCTCGTGGCAAAAGTACGTCGTGCAAGCTACAGCGTAGCGACGAAAGGTGCCAAAACATAGTTTGCAAGCGCACAGCGCCATATCCTACTCAGCCGCAAAAAAGCTTCACAGCAAAGACTGGCAAAATAGTTGCAAAATATGCGACCTCTTCTATAATTGTGTGAATCATGAGCTTAGAGATGCCACATGAGAAGAAATTGGTGTATCTAGAATCTCAACCTCGCTTTCCTTCCGAGGATGTTTCGGAGGGCAACGCCGAAGTTATTGGGCTCCTGCTGCGAGAAAACCCCGGCATCATTGGTCAATCACGCTTCTTGCAAGCGCATCAGCGCGTCTTGCACCACATTGCGACGCGGTATCCATGCGCCGCGGCGGCATCAGTATACAGACTAACCCAGAAACCTACGGCGGTTTTACGCTAGGCTTCTCGGCACTCGATTTTATGACCATGCTCCTCAAGGGCAGGGCACTTAATCTGCAGCTGGCTGCCAGACAATTCGCGGAGTTATATCCGGCACACCCTTTCATGGAGGATCCGACTATACTTGAATCTTTGCGCTTTATACAAACCATGGATACTGCACCCGAGCCGGTGCTGAGCGAAGCAGAGATCTTCGAGGATGCACCAGGGGCAACTACAGAAAAACTCTCGCCAGTGGACACGCAATTTTTGGGTATCCAGGAAGCCAACAAGCAACGGAACTGGGCAGATCGCTACACCACCTGGCCCGATCGGCAGCCCCATACCTTTGCGCTCGTTGTGAGCCTATCGATGGCTCATGCCGATAGTTTGCGCTTTGCTGCCGGAGCAGTGCTGGGAGCGCAAACCGCTACGGAGCTTCAGGACCCATTCATCGCCGCCTAAACAGTACTCTGACTATGTCGAGAGTACGCAGATCTACACTGTCGGGGGCCGGCAAAACTTACTGGCGACCCATAGGCACACTCAGCTCTTGCACGACACGCCACAGCTCATTATCTTGCTCGGATTCATAAGGAGTAAAGAACCGAATACGGCTGCTGTCATCGGTGCGTTTATCACACTCAGGCAGAAAGCTATTGCCATCGAAGCGTGTGTGAACTACTCATTCCTGGGCAGAGACGGCTCAGTGGGCTTGGGTGGGCGAATACGCCCGGTACGCATTTGGTACAAAATACCACGCACTCGCTTGGCCGCTTCATAGTAATCAATCAGCAGGTCTGTACCACCAAGTTCATCGGGGTCAAACTGCTGCTGAAACTGAATGTCGGTCAGGAGCTGATCGGTCGCCAATGGCAAACGAGCATCATCGGGCGACATATCTCTAAACACTGGAGCCAGACGCTCGTGCTTGATGGGCGCGTCATGCACCAACTTACTTGCATGTATATCCGACTCAATGGGAGGTATATTGTGCATCTCAAAACCATCACTAAAAAACTGTTCCACATCGGTCGTCGCATGCAGTACCTCATCACCCAGTGTAATGTCATAGACTTGCGTAATCTGTATGGTACGAGGCTCGTCGGACCCGATCGCATAGGTGATGCCGTCTGCTTCCTGAATAATGCCGGGGTTGGCGTGGAGCAGGCGTTGCATGCGCTTTAGCTGCTTCCTGTCAAAGAGATTCTCATAATGATCTGGCAAATCGGTGTCAACCGTGTGCTGGACCCGTTGCAGCAAGTGGTAGGTGTATACCTTGCGGCTACTAGCGGGCTCTCTGGTCGCTTCAAGACCGAGCATAGTGGTAAAGATAATTGGGCGGCAAATGCGGCCAATACGGCTCGTCAGGTCGCCGTCGAGGCCACCAGTGAGACGGCGGGGGATTTCGGGGGCATGCGTAAAGGTCTTTGAGAGGTCGATAGAATCAACCAGCCCATCTCGAAAATCTTCACTTTGTGAAAAAGCAAAGTGTTTCAGTTCGCCTAGCAGACCGTTGGCGGTATCCCGTGTCACAATATCCATACACTTGAACAGTAAAACATTTTTGTGTTCAAGGCAAATTAAAAGGTATGTGCCGCCAGAAGTTGTATACCAAACTTGGTATGCGGGATACACGTACGGTATACTAGAGGCATAAGCAGAAAGGAGTAGACTATTCGATTTGAACTCATCAAACGGATTACGCTCGTACTCCTCGGAGGTTGTATTACTGCAGTTGGCCTGCAGTTTTTTCTACTTCCAAATCATCTCGTGGATGGTGGTGTTACGGGCTTATCCATCATCGCAGCAAGGCTATCTGGCATACCACTCGGGCTGTTCCTAGCGGCCTTTAACGCCCCCTTTGTTATCTTCGGCTATAAAAAATTTGGTAGGGAATTCGCCTTTCTATCGATTGTCGGCATTGTGACACTCGCTGCGCTCACCTTTGTCCACGTGCCGCACGGCTTTACGGATGTACCGATGCTGGCAGCAATATTTGGCGGTGGTTTTGTGGGAGTAGGCGTGGGGATGGTCGTTCGTTACGGCGGCATTATAGATGGCTCAGATACCGTGGCTGTGCTGATAGACCGGGCAACGATATTTTCGGTCGGCGAAGCCATTATGGCCATTAACGGCGTCATTATTGCACTGGCTGGGTTTGTGTTTGGCTGGGAGCAGGCCCTGTATTCGCTTGTGGCGTACTTTGTCGCGCATAAAGCCATTGATGCAACGGTGAAGGGATTTGATGAGTCACGCACTTTTTGGATAGTGAGCATGCAAGTACGCGACATCGGCAAGGTTATCAACGAGCTCATTCAGGAGCCGGTGACGTACATAAAAGAAAGTGATCCCAGGGACCACGAGCCGCATGGCGTCATGCTGGTTGTGATTACCCGGCTACAGGAGCAAAAGGTCAAAGCAGCCATTCGTGCTGTTGACCCACGCGCTTTTATCGCCGTCACGACAGCCCACGAGGTGATTGGCAAGGTGTCCGAGGACTCACTCCACCGCACGGTCTAGGCCGTGGTGGGTATCATCGATCAACAGACGGGTTATTGCCGTTCGAGCTGAATTGGCTCTTTGGTTTCAACTTCTGGTAGGGGCCCCGTAGCATCAATGGCTTTGGATTGCTTTGCAGCTACTAGGGTCTGCGCATCCTTTATATCACGCAGTAAATCACGCATTTCGAAGATGGCCTTCTCTAATTTATGGCGTCGAATCATATGTACAATGTACAAGATAAGGAAGAGAACCGTCAGGACCGTAGAACCAATCAGTAGCCAGTTCATGAGTTGGCTCATAAGGCTATTCGTGACATTCGACGAGACGCTGTTGGTCAAGTTTTGCTGCAAAGAATTGAGATCGTACATACTCCTAGTATACGCCCTGCTACTGAGCTGGGAGAACGTATCAGGCGTATCTGTTACAGCCGTGAAAAGTGAGTTTTCACGGGGCAGATAGCTCCATCGAAATGTGGGGGTAAGCCTTGTGAACACAGCACAAAGTCAGCCACCCGGCTACTGCAGGCGGCTGATTGGCGCGACTCTTTGAATCTAGGCGCAACTAGTCGTTGCGGTGTTGGCCATAGCCAGCATGCTGCTGAGCGCCAGTGCCCGTGCCGTCACAATCGGCTTGGCGAGCGGCTTGCTCGGCAGTGCGCGTGGCAATTTCTTCGGCACTGAGACCATGAGCTTCCCAACGTGCCTGGGCAGCTTCACGGACCTTTGCCTGATACTGCTCGAGTGTCAAACCTTGATCTTTGGCAATCTGTGTCATGGTTTTTGTTTGCAACTGCTCACGTAACTGATCGGCAGTGAGGTTAACGGCTGCCGCCCTTGAGGTTAGCGCTGCCGTTGCACCGTTACCATTTGCTTGGCCGTAGCCAGCATTCATGGCCGAAACGCTATAGGTGCCGAAACCTGCCATACCGGCGACTGCCAGCCCGGTGATTCCGAGTGTTACTAGTTTACGCATATGCAACTCCTTTATTATGTTTGCATAGGTAATACAACTGAGCGGCGTTAATTATTTCACTGAGGTTGACCGTGCCGATACATACCACCTTGCCGCTGCACGGGTGCGTGGTGCTGGGCGTAGGGCTGACCAATCTTGAGCGCCGAAAAGCCGATACCGAGTACTAAAGAGGCGAGTACGAGCACGAGTACCAGTACGCTAGTGCGGTGTTTATACATATGACCCTGGCGGCGAACGAGCATAATGGCGATAGTGCCAAGCACCGCTGCGGCCACGAGAAGCCACCAGGGGAAGGTTGTGAGCGCCTCACTCAGTCGACTGCGAGCGCCATACGCCATCGTATCGGCAGTTAGAATCCGTAGCCAGAAGTAGACGATACTCACGAGGTACGCAATCGTAAGCCCAGCAGCAACGCTCGTTAGGCCAGCCAACGCCATAAGGGCTCCAAAGTACAGCCGCGGCTTCATGGTCACTTTACCCTTCTCGATATCCTGCATGACGGCATCGCGGATGGGTAGCTTAGAAGGCTCTTGTTTAGACATGTCGGGCTCCTTTCTGCTCACATATAACTCGTAGTTTCTCTTTGGCTCGTTTGAGCCACACTCCGACAGTTGAGGTTGGTACGTGCAACACTTCACTCGCTTCATCGTACTTCATCTCTTCAAAATAGATAAGCTGAATAATCTCCCGGTACTTGGGCTCGAGCTGCGAGACACAGTTGCGCACATTTGCTTGCAACATACCTCTATCAAGCTGGTCGGCAATCTGAGGATCATAGCCGAGTTCTGGCAGCGTATCAATATCCGTACCAGTTTGGTGGCGATTCCGCTTGATGGCATTCATCGTTTCGTTATGAGCTATACAGTAGAGCCACGAAGAAAACTTATACGCAGGGTTGTAGCTCCTTAGATTTTGATACGCTTTAATGAAAGTATCCTGAACGACATCGGCCGCAGCGACTTCGTCATGGATAAGAAAAACTACATAGCGCAGTAGTTTTTGCTCATACCGTTGCATGAGCAGGGCATAGGCAGCACTCTCGCCCGCTGTCACGCGAGCAACAATCGTTTCATCTGATTCGGGAAGAGTTTGTTCCATACGTTATACGTTCGTACTCCTTCATAGTAGCACCATACTATCAAGCGACAGCGTTAGGCTACTTGTAGTACAACCGTGCTTCCCAAAATATTTCAAAATCAGAACGTTGGCGGTAGGCTCATCTCGTTTGCCATAACCCAAAATGCATCATCAAGCTTGGTGTGGTAGGGGACGAAGTAACCAATGCGGGAAACGGCATTTATGCGATTTGATTTGAGGGGCATTGGTGTTCGTGGTTTCCAGTAGTCATCTGCGAGCTTGCTCGCGAGCCCCTTTGTAACCGGCTGCAGATCTCGATTCGTGTAGACTACCTGTAGGCTTGTTTGTCCCAAAAAATGCGCCAATTTACGGACAAAAACAGGTGCCCGGAGAGCATCTGGTCCTCGACCTTCACAGCGCATTATCAGGTGGAATAGCTGTTGCTCCTCAAGTTCGTCAGACTGGAGACGTTCCGCCTCCAATGTTTCATAATCCGCCAGCGGGCAGAGTTCGGCATAAAATTGCATGCAGCATACTATACAATCATGAAGCATCGGCCGCAATAGCCCACACCCCCGCGGCCACACGTAGGGGTTGCCTTATACCGCTTGAGCTTGCATACTTACAGCGTAATGGCACATCAGATTAAAAAGAATTTGGGCGTAACGCAGCACGGTGACACGACCGAGTTTAGGGTTTGGGCGCCCTTTGCCCAAGGGGTGTCGCTCGATGGTACCGTCTCTACCTACGGCGAAGTGCCAATGAAACAAGAGGCAGATGGCTACTGGGTTGCCCGCCTCAAAGACGTTGAAGCTGGCCAGCACTACGTGTATGCCGTTCAGACTGCTGGGGGAGTACTGCTACGCCAGGATCCACGCGCCCGCTTACTGACCGATTCCAATCGTGGCGCCTCTGTTATTATCGATACAAACTTCGATTGGGGCAACGATACTTTTCAGGGCATACCGCCTGAGCGGCAAATTATCTATGAGCTCCATATCGGCACCTTCAACCGGGCTGATCCCGCCACCGGCGGCACGCTTGCTGATGCCATCGAGAAACTTGACTACCTAGTAGAACTTGGCATTAACACCATCGAGCTGATGCCCGTCACCAGTATGGCCCACAGTTACGGGTGGGGTTACGCGCCAAACCACATTTTTTCAGTCGAGAATGCCTATGGTGGTCGTCACGGCTTGCTAACGTTTGTGCGGGAGTGCCATCAGCGCGGCATTGGCGTCGTACTAGACGTGGTATACAACCATTTTTTCCCAGATACTGACCTCTGGCAATTCGACGGTTGGAGCGAAAATAATCGCGGTGGCATCTATTTTTATAATGACGAGCGGGGTGATACGCCCTGGGGAGGACGACCTGATTATGGCCGGCCCGAGGTACAGCAATTTATTCTCGATAACGTCACCATGTGGCTCACCGAATACAAACTCGACGGCCTCAGGGTTGACTCAACTATTTACATGCGTAACACCGAAGGCCACGATAACGATCCAACGCATGACATTCCCGATGCCTGGCACCTACTCGGTGAGATGTCCAATTTAGCCCACAAAATCAGTCCACACGCTCTCATGATTGCCGAAGACTGTGCCAATAGTGCTTACCTTACGAAACCGGTCAACGAGCTTGGCTGTGCCTTTGATGCCCAGTGGGAACTTGGCTTTCCGCATGCCCTCAGGGATGCGTTGGGCCTAAACCCAGATCAGAACAAAACGCTCGCCGGCGTCCGATACGAACTCGAGAAGCAGTACAACGGCAATGCGTTCGAAAAGGTTATCTTTAGCGATTCGCACGATACCGCCGCGAATGGTTCAGTCCGACTGAACGAAGCTGCGAGCCCGGGTGATGCAGCCGGTCTATTTGCCCGTGAGCGTGCCTTGTTGGCCGATGCAGTCACCCTGACAGCCCCCGGCATTCCAATGCTCCTGCAAGGGCAAGAATTCATGCAGGAAGGCGCCTTCAATGATTGGAAAGAGTTGGAGTGGGAAAAAGCCGAGAAATATGCTGGTATCGTACTGGCGCACCGGCACCTTATTGATCTGCGCCTTAACCGGCACGGTAATACGGCCGGCCTCCTCGGCCAATCAACCGCCATTTTTCATCAAGACGACAATAACAATGTGATTGCCTATCACCGCTGGCATACGGGCGGAATAGGGGACGACACACTCGTGATTGTCAACTTTGGCGACAGTGCCCACGACGCCTACCAGCTTCGCCTCCCGGTGCCCGGCAAGTGGCTCGTCCGTTTTAATAGCAGTTGGAAAGGCTACAGTCCTGATTTTCACGAGGTCAACATCGACAGCATCACCACCGACAAGCAGCAGACTACTAGTCTGGCGCTGGCCCCGTACGGCGTGCTGATTCTATCTCAAGCTGACTAGTTAGCTTCATCGCTTTACATCGACAGAGTGGGGTATTATGCTTATGGCAAGAAGTTAGCTCATAAAATTATTGGGAGATTGGATGCAAGACAGCCTACAAGCAGCTCGCGGTTTGATGGGCGATAGCCTTGGGTTTCATATTATCTTTGTCCTGTTTAGCCTTACCATACCAATCTTGGTCGCTTGGTTTGAACTGATTGGTATTCGGCGCAAAGACAACGCCTACATCGAGGTCGCAAAGTTTTGGTCCAAAATTATGGCACTGCTGATTATTGCTGGCGTCATATCGGGTACCGTTGTAGCACTGCAGATGACACTGATTTGGCCGGGTATCTTAAAGTTTGGTGGGCAGGTGATTGGTTTGCCGTTTATGCTCGAAACCTATGCGTTTCTAGTGGAAGCCGCTTTCTTGGGGCTCTATCTTCTCACCTGGAACAATTCCAAGGTATCACCAATGCTCCACTGGTTTTTCGGTGTCATGACCGCCATCGGTGCCAACGCCAGTGCCTTCTTTATTACTAGTGTTGATGCCTGGATGAATCTACCGACCGGTTTTACGCTCGTCGGTGGCAAGTTGACAAACATTGACGCCATCGGTGCAATGTTCTCTCAGACTTCTATTATTGAGCTTGTTCACTCTATGCCCGCCTACTACCTCACGGCCGCCCTGTCTATCGCCGGCATTTACGCTATAAAACTCCTACGCGTACGCAAGCAAGACCGCAGCGCCAAAAAATACCGTATGGACTACAGTATCATTCGTAGTCTTGTCGGCTTCGCAGCTGTCATGTTTATATTTTCGGGCGTGACTGCCCACTTTACTGGCCAGTACCTCGGCAAGCATGAACCGACAAAACTCGCCGCTCTTGAACTGCAGTACAAAACCGAAAGTCACGCCTCATTTGTCTACGGCGGAGTAGCCGGACCGAACAACACCATTCAGGGGCCGCATATCACGGTGCCTAATCTACTGAGCATTCTTTCGGGCTACTCACCAAATACGGTTGTGCAGGGGCTTGATAAGACACCCGCGAACGAGCGACCGCCCCTCTACATCCATACGCTCTTTACGATTAAGCTCCTACTTGTGGGGCTGCTTGGTGTTATTGCTTTTGGCTATTTGGTTCTACGGTTTTGGAAACCAGACTGGGCACAGAGCCGTTTGATACTCAGCAGCGTGGCTATCTCGGGGCTTATTGGTGTCATTATAATTGAGCTTGGTTGGATGCTCACCGAAATTGGTCGGCAGCCCTGGGCGGTACACGGCTACGTCACCACCGCACAGGCGCTGACGACGCACCATGTCCAATCGCTTGCCTGGATATTCCCAACTGCCTATCTCGCGCTTGGCACCGTCACCATACTGGCTTTGCGCAAGATAATCCGCGACAACAGCAAGGCTACGAAAGGCGGCTACTAGTATGTTTACGTTCTACCTCGTATTTTTACTGCCAGTACTCGTCTACATGGTGGCCTTTTTGTACGAAACATGGCTCAGTTTTAAGCGACTCAAAAACCCAAAGGCGGGCAGAGCGAGCTACGTTACCGCCACTTGGGAGGTGACACACACCTTGCTCGTCTTTGCCGTCGTCACCTTACTCATGACATTTACGCAGGATCTCGTCCGACTTGCCAGCACGCTATTTTGGCCCACTTTTATTGCTGCCATCGCACTTGGCCTGCGGGCCATCGGTTATCTGTACATTTTCTATGTCCGACCTAGAATGAGCCAGGCGAACTGGGTTGATTGGAGTTTTGCGCTCACGCACGTGGTTGCAGCGTTGTTTCTCGCCGTGACGGTCGTGAAGGCACTGTGGTTTATTGGGCAGCAACACCCTATTGCAAACACCCAATTCTTCCCGATTTTTATCCCTGGTCTTCTGCTGGTACTTGCTGTCTGTATTGTTCCAATTGCTGTCCTATACCGCACAAAATAAATTATCCCATCCGCTCCGTTATGTTATCTCACTAACCCATTGTGGCTATTTGTTGTATGGCTGTAACACATGTTACTATTGTAAATAATTTACATTAATAAAGGAGAGTCCAGCGTATGGGAGAGTATCTGAAAGAGCGAGCCTCGTTTATCATCGTCGTCGTAGTGATTATTGGCGGATTCGTTTTTCTGATGGGGCACAATAAAGGTACGGCGACAAGTGCAGTGACACATCCAGCGAATGTACCATCGCCGACTGCAGCCATGACAAGTCCAATGAGTCGGGGCAGTAAAGATGCTAAGGTATCACTTATTCAGTACTCTGATTTTTTGTGCCCATCCTGTTCGTACTTCACCACCCAAGTCATGCCAACAATTCAGCAAAAATACATTGATACCGGCAAAGTTAAGTTTGAGTTCCGGCCCATCGCCTTTATAGCCGAAGGCTCAACGCTCGCGGACGAAGGCGCCTATTGCGCCATTGATCAAGGCAAATTTTGGAGCTATCACGATGCGGTTTATGCCTACGTCTGGAATACCGCCTTCAGCAAAGGAGTCGACCCCAAGACCACCACAATCCTGACTAGCCCAATACTCGACACGCTTGCCAGTACAATCGGCCTTGATTCAAACTTATTTTCGGACTGCCTGAGCTCGGGCAAGTACGCGACTCACGTCAGCGATGCCACCAACACAGCAAACACTCAAGGAGTCACCAGCACACCATACATACTCGTTAATGGCAAGCAACTAACTGGTAACCCCTCCATCCAAACGGTTGAAGCACTGATTGAATCACAACTATAATTAGAACGGCTAGGCGCATGAAAGCAAGACTTCAGTTCGTCAAAATTAAAGCTCTCGTGGCAGCAAGAACACATTGGTGGCTGCTGCGACAATGGCGGTACGCTTTGCTTGCACTCGGCGCAGCTTTCATGTTTTTTGAGCTCATTTACTGGCTCTTTAACACAAGTGTGCTCCGCATAGTTCTCGCGAGTGTAAATCTAAGCATGCTTGAAAAGCTTCATTTCGTGGTTAATCCATTGTGGTCGCTCGCCGACACCAATGGCGTATACACGGCAATACTGATGATTGCCATCTCACTCGTGCAGGGGCAAAGCGTCGCGGCGCTAGTCTACACGCTACGGCACCAGCAAAAATTTGATGCCGTTGCTATTACTGGCGGGTCAGTAGCCGGATTTCTCGCCATTATAGGGCTTGGCTGTCCGGCCTGTGGGACGTCCTTAGTAACACCAATTGTCGCAATTTTTGTATCGGGATCAGCGATCGCTGTATCCGAATCTATCACGCATATTGCATTACCGCTTGCACTCCTAGTCGGCCTCTATGGCCTATATGCTATTGGGCTCAAAGCCGCATCTGCGAGAGCTACAAGCAATGGCTAGTGCGGCGAGCAGCTGCCACTAGGCGGTGAACATGTGACGAAAGTGTCGCAACTGTTTAATTTGCCTTTTTTCAGCCTCAAATAACCATTTGTCCTCATAATCTTGTGTTTCTATGTCTGCCAGATCGGCTACCTTAGTTGGTTTCGTGATGATTTGTAATCGTTTCATGGTTTTATCCTTTCTACGACTTACACTTACTTAACGTATGAGCGTTTCGGCAAATAATTCAAACGCGTTACTACTATCATAACCACAATAGCCCATACAATGCTGAGAGAAATCTTACGAAACTCATGCCAAATTGCTTATAGTCTCATCTGACAGAACAGTAAGCATGCGTATTGTAGTAAATATCAAAACGTGTTACTATGCGGGCACTAGGAAGCTGCGAAAAGAGTAGCGAAGCATAGTTAAGTATCTTTGCACTCGTTTCTAGAAAAGTTTAATAAGATTATGGTTAAAGTAGAGGCGCAGTTAATCCCGTTTTTCGGTATTACCTCTCTAGGCAACCGAGAAAAGGGTGTTACCAGATAATGGCAACAAAGTTATTTGTCGGATCACTGCCATGGGCAGTAGACGACGCACAGCTCGAAGAGATGTTTTCATCTTTTGGGCAAGTCACATCAGCTAAGGTCATCGTTGACCGCGAGACAAACCGCAGCAAGGGCTTCGGCTTTGTTGAGTTTGATGACGACGAAGCTGCAAAAGCAGCTATCGCAAAGCTGAACAACACGGAAATGAACGGTCGCAACATTGTTGTGAACGAAGCACGTCCACAAGAACCACGTCCACCACGACGCGACTTCGGCGGCAACAACGACCGACGTTACTAACATATCGTCTCGTTGTTAAGCAGTAGCCTCGGATTTAACCCCGAGGCTATTTTTGTTACACGTACCAAACCGTGACAAAACATGGTAAGATAGGTCGGAAGAAACGGAGATAGACCTATGCACTTATGCGTTCAGATTCCATGCCTTAATGAGGAAGAAACCCTCTCAGCCGTCCTCGCAAAGATTCCGAAAAAAATTCCGGGCGTCGACACCATAACAATCGTCGTTATTGATGACGGTTCCAGTGATAACACCGTAGCAGTCGCAAAACAGCATGGCGTGACCCACTTTGTTCACCACCCCCAACGGCGCGGCCTGGCCCGATCATTTCAAGATGGTATTCTATACTGCTTAGGGCAGGGAGCGGATGTCATCGTCAATACCGATGGCGACAATCAGTACCCGAGCGAGGACATTCCACGCCTGATTGAACCAATTCTGGCTGGGCGGGCGGATATGGTGATTGCTGATCGGCAAGTCCAGAAAATTACCCATTTTTCTCACGCCAAAAAACTCCTGCAAAAACTTGGCACCTGGACGCTCAACAAAGCAGCTCACACCAACTTACCAGACGGCCCGAGCGGTTTTCGAGCCTACAGCCGCGAAACTGCATTGCGCCTCAATGTCGTAACCAACTTCAGCTACGCCATGGAGACCATCGTGCAAGCAGGGCACAATGGTACTGCGATTGAAAGCGTTAGGATAGAGGTCAACCCCAAGACACGCGAGTCGCGCTTATTCAATTCGAGCGCTGAGCATGTACTACGCTCCGGCGGAGCCATCTTCCGAGCCTTCGTGATGTATCGACCATACGCACTTTTCCTCTCGATTAGTGCAACCTTATTCATCATAGGTACTATTCCATTCGGTCGTTTTCTCTGGGGCGTTTTTGATAATAAAACTGGCGGACACATACAATCGCTCATTTTTGGTCTGGTATTTATGGTCGCTGCGCTGTTTAGCTTTACGCTTGGAGTTATCGCTGATTTGACCCGTATCAACCGTATTACTCAAGAGAAACAGCTCGAACTTACCAGGCGCCTCTATACTGAACGGTAGCTAGCGGATAATAAGCGGCCACAGCGCTGAACGAACAATTTTGCTTGTCGGGATAGCTGAGGGCCAGTACCAGTTATCCGCAGAGCGTAGAATGAACGGCGCTATACCACCACCGTACGCTGTCAGAATGATAAATGCCGTTAGGAGCGAGATGCCGTACATGCGCCACCGCTGCCAGGAGCGAATTGAGTGCAGTGCGACATACACTAAGTAACCTAGCATCGGAAGTAAAGCCAACACATACCGTCCATGAATAGCAACTGGCGCACCTGTCGAAAGAAATGTCTGAAAATTAGTCACAAACAGAAACACAATATAGGTGCACACTGAGCTAATCAGCAAACGCTCATGTATACCCCTTTGCCATAATTGTTTAGCACGCACCACGACCAGTAGAAGGCTTGCAATCGCAATAGCAAATCCCGACCAGTATGAAACGGGCAAGGGCACACCGGTGGGATAGTCGAGGTCGAGAGGGCCTACTGCAAAATAAGACTCGCGCATCATTTGAAAGAACCAGCCAAATGGATAGCTAACCTTCTCGGCCGTCTTAAGTTGCTTATCAAGAGCCATATCACGGTTAGTCTCGTCTCGAGCGTATGGACCATAGGCCAAGCAATCTTGTTTACCCAACACTGCGGCACAAGCCGGCACAGGGTTATGATACTTGATAATATTCGTGCCATAGCGAACACTAAAAAATACCCCACTAATTAAAAGGAGCGCAACTGCTCCGACGGTAAGCGGCGTCCGGATGGCGACTCGCCATTCTGCTACAGTTTGACTAATACTAAAGGTGTGGACCCGAATCCCATGGACAATCAACACTATTAGAAATACAGCTCCCGCCAAAGCCATCGGCAAAAAAGCATACTTTACCTGTGAGGTGATTAGCAGTAGGGTAATCGCCCAAGCCGCTTCTCGTAGTGGCAGCATGTGGCGATGCTGAACCGTATCAATCAGCTCGACCATCGCAAGCATAGTCACTGCTGTCATCGTAAACCATAACGTGTCATACGTCAGTTGGCCAGCAAGGAAAGGTGTCATCGGGAGAAGGCTCACAACCAATAGTAGCGCCTGGCTAACCGCCCGTGACATGCCAAGCCTTAGCAGCAAACGCCTGAAGACATACAGCCCGGCGGCAACAATCACCACATCAATAAGACGAAGCACTAGCAGCTGCGTTGTCGCGCTTGTCGTGATATGCGTAAGCAGACGATAGGGAAAACTCATAAGATAGTGGTACAGATACGACCCATCGGCCGGCACCGCGCCGATGGCCGCCGGGCCAGCTGGCTGGTGTACGGACCACGGCAACCAAACCTTAGCGTAGGCTTGAATGCTACCGAGATGATAGTACTCATCAAACGCCATCGAAAAGCGGCCAGCCAACGCAACATAACTCGATTGCAGTACAAATAATCCAATCGTACACCACCAGAACCAACGAGAGGAAAACCAACGCATAACAGTAGTAGTTGCCAGACCAAGGCGGTAAGGTTTTTTCATATACGGACTACAGTATAACTCACATTTCTGATATGTTACCCTATGGGTATGACAAAAAAGTCCATTCGGCTACTCGCTTCAAGCGGCATCCTCGGCGTAACTATCGCTGCTTTTGTCTACTACCTGCACGCCCATCCGAACTACATGACGCAGTTACTCCACACCCAACCAAAGTGGCTGGTACTAATTGTGAGCTCGAGCCTTTTAGCAGTCTATGCGCTGAATATGCTGTATGACGTCTTGGTCCGTATGACCGGAAAACAGCTTAAACCGACCGAGAATATACTCTTGACTATATACTCCTCAATTGCAAATTTCTTTGGGCCACTTCAGAGTGGACCAGGAGTACGAGCAGCCTATCTCAAGAGCAGGCACAAAGTTAGCTTGCGAGCCTACTTCTTAGTTACGCTACTGTACTATGCGACTTTTGCCATTATCAATGCGTTTTGCCTGCTAGTTGGCACGCGACCATGGTGGCAGGCGGTGGCAGCTAGTCTCGTGGCGGCCGCGGTCAGCTATGGTGTTATTCGATTTGCTGCCTCACGTCGCACAAAGGAAACAAAATTATTACATATCACACCTCGTCTCGTCACGGCCCTGATACTACTTACCGCTATACAAGTTTTCTTTATTGGCCTCCGCTACTACTTCGCCCTGCAAGCGGCGCATGCGAACGTTTCTATCGGTCAGGCCATTTCTTACACAGGTGCAGCCAACTTCGCAGTATTTGTGTCCATTACCCCAGACGGCGTCGGTATCAGAGAGGCATTTTTACTGTTTGCCCAAAACATTCACCACGTTTCAACGCACAGCATTGTTGCTGCTAATATCATCGACCGCGCAGCCTTCGTCCTTTTCCTGGGTATCTTATTCCTCGTCGCCCTCGGCTTACATGCCAAGGATAGGCTGCGAATTACCAACAAATCAGCAGCGGATGAAACCGACTAGTCAATTCAACAGGACATTGCAAGTTGGGTCGTGTAAAATAGAAGTACCGTATGCATATATCAATCGTTGATATTATTATTGTCGTCCTACTCGTCGGCTCAATGTTGAGAGGTTACCAGATTGGATTCATGCGACAGCTTAGCTCAACTATAGCGTTTGTTATTGGCTTATACCCTGGTTCATTGCTCTCAGGCTGGGTCATGACACAAGTATCAGGTCCCTCAAAACCTGTTGCCGGCCTCGCAGTACTACTTACCGTATCATTTGTCTGTATGACTATCGGTGAGGTTCTTGCGACGAAGCTAAAATTCTCAATTCGTAGTAGCGTGCTGCAGCGAATTGATAATAGCCTTGGCTCTGTTATATCAGTTGTAACGCTGCTATTCGGCATCTGGCTCGCCAGTGCACTCTTCCAGCTTGCGCCCGCCAGTAGCATGCAAACCGCCTTAAAAAACTCAGAAATTCTGAGCATTCTCAATCGTAACCTTCCCCCGGCTACCAGCATTCTCAGCAGCCTCAACAAGCTCATTGACCCAAACCAATCGCCACAAGTTTTTGCGGGCCGAGAACCATCGCCCTCTGCTAATTACACCTTGCCTCGTTCCGAGGCTTATGCGGCTATGCTAGCCAGCGTAAAACCATCGATTGTTAAGATAGAAGGACTTGGGTGTGGCGGACTCATCGATGGATCGGGTTTTGTGTATAGTCCTCAGCGCATCGTGACAGATGCACACGTCGTAGCCGGTGTGAAGAGTCCGAAGGTAACCGACGCAAATGGTACTCATAGCACAACTGTCGTCTGGTTTGACCCAAATAATGATATCGCCGTACTTGAAACACAGCACCTCGCTGGTGGTCCACTGCCAATCGACGAAACAATAGCAGCACCTGGAACGCAAGCATTTGCGCTCGGGTACCCGGGGGGCGGTGGCTATAGCGTTCAGCCAGGTGTCATACTCGATCAATTCACGGCCATCGGCCAAGATATCTATGGGCAGCAGCGCACCACTCGATCAATTTATAGCGTACAATCTAGTATCGTACCCGGTAACTCGGGCGGCCCGCTCATCGATACAACGGGCAAAGTACGTGGCGTTGTATTCGCGACCAGCACCACGTACAATAATGTCGGCTACGCGTTGACTGTAAAACAAATTGCAGCCGAGCTCAGGCAGGCCACCACCGCAACAACTGCCCAATCAACTGGACAGTGTAGTGAGTAGCAACAAGCAAACGAGAACAAACTAACCTATGGCAAGAATAACCAACCAACATCCAAGAAAACCAGCAACCCTGGCTCCACAAGCACACCCAAAATACTTGCAGTGGCTTGAGCGTTTCGTTCCGTATATTCTAATCGCTGCAGGAACGCTTGGCAGTTTCTCTTCCTTTATGCTCGCAGTTGAGGAAATCCAGCATCTGAAGCATCCTGCCGCTAAGCTAGGCTGTGACCTTAACCCGATTATTGGCTGTGGGGCGAACATGAACACCTGGCAAGGCCATGTCTTCTTTGGGGTTCCAAATGAATTTCTCGGCCTGGTTGTTTTTGTGGTCATGATAACGATTGGTGCAGGTATCCTGGCAGGTGCAAAATTCCGGCGCTGGTTCTGGGTTGCACTGCAGGCCGGTCTATTTTTTGGACTCATTTTTGTTCATTGGTTTATATATGAGAGCATCTTTGTACTGGGGCATCTCTGCCCGTACTGCATGGTGACCTGGGTCGCCACCATTACTGGTTTTTGGTACCTTACCTTATACAGTATCCGCGCAGAGCATATCCGTCTGCATGGCAAGTTGGCCCGTGTGAATGCCTTTATCCAGCGCCATCACGCTGATATTCTTGTCATCTGGCTACTTATCATTGCTGCTATCATCTTGAAGCATTTTTGGTATTACTTCGGAACTCTGTAGCAAGCAAGTTGCCCAACATATAGACACCCCAGGCCTTAAGCCCGGGGTGTCTAGTACTTACATAACATAAAGCTTTAATTAGAGATAGTGATGCTCGACATGGCCCTGGTTAATACCGTTCGTAATATTCGTGTAGCCGAGACGTTGAAGGTAGGGGATACTGGCAGCAGAACGTGCCCCCGATCGACAGTACACGACGAGCTCAGCATCTTTTGGGATGTCCTCTAGCTCCACCGCACCAGCCATCAAACGAGACGGAGGTAGATTAATTGCACCTTTTACGTGCCCCATTTTGTATTCAAACGGTTCGCGAACATCAATAATTACTTTACCCATTTGCATCTCCTTGTAGCCCCATTTGTTAGTAGTTTCCGTACTATATTAATGTAAATTGTTTACATTAGCAAGCACGAAGTGTATACTTCCTTGCATGAACCTTACTGAGACGAAATCTCGACAAACAAAATATTGTACGCAGATTGAACAAATCGTAAAAAGGCTTGGGCATGCCTCTAACGCTCAAATCCTGGCTGAACTGCACTCCGCGTATCCCGATGTGAGTGCCACGACAGTACACCGCGCCACGGCCCGACTGGCTAGCCGGGGAGAACTTGGTATTGCACCAGTGGATTCTGGTGGTGCAATGCGTTATGATGCTAACGTTATTCCACATGACCATTTTTTGTGCGAACACTGTGGCTTACTGCGCGATGTCGATATTGCGAGCCACATTGGACCACTCCTCGAAAAGGCCATAGAAGGCTGTCGTGTATCCGGGCGTATAACGATTAGTGGAACATGTAAAACGTGTGCAAAAGGAGGGAACTTCGCATGAAGAAAGTAGTCGTGATGGCCGCTGTAGTACTTGCGCTTGTTGGTAGTTTTTTCATGTTGAGTAAACCCGAAAAGAGTAACCCAAGCACGCAGGCGAACACGATGACGGCAAAGACTATGCCGACAAGCTTTAGCCAGATTCAAACTGCTATGGGAAGCGGGGCGCAATTGCTTGACGTCCGGACCGCTGCCGAATTTACTGCTGGACATATTGCCGGTGCAACCAACTTTTCCTTGCAAGATATACAGGCAGGTAAACGGCCGACTGGAAGCAAAACGCAAGTTATTTATGTGTACTGCCATAGTGGTAATCGAGCCACTCAGGCTACCAGTATTTTGCAAGGGGCAGGTTTCACGAATGTCATAAACCTAGGGGCAATCACGCAAGTTGAAGCAATTGGCGGCAGACTTGTCACTGGCTCATAACGAAAAAGGAGATACCTATGAAGATTACTGTCTATAGCACCACGACCTGTCCGTACTGCGTCATGCTCAAGCGCTGGCTTGATGAGCAGAAGATTGCATACACCGACTATCTCGTCGATAAAAATCCCTTTGCTGCCCAAAATATGGTACAGCTCAGCGGCCAAATGGGCGTACCTTTCAGCACAATTGAACATGCCGATGGCTCAACAGAAAAGATACTTGGCTTCGATCGAGCCCGGTTCGCAGCAGCCCTTGCCGTCGGTAAATAAGGCGGGTATGCTAAGGAATTAGGAGGGTTATATATGCAATTTATTAACTTTATGGCAAGTCAAGCGGGTCGCGCCGCCAAAATTGTAGTGGGAGCATTGCTCATTGTTGTCGCCATGGCAGCATGGCACGGAGTTGTCGAAACAGTTGTGGTCGTACTTGGTGGCATCTTGATTGCCGTCGGTATTTTTGACGTATGCCTTTTGGCGCCATTGTTTGGCAAGCCTTTGAGTGGGAGGAAAATTCGCGGCTAGTATAGCATCCGGCCCATTTCAAACAATTACCTGTATTTATACATAGTTTCTGCTACAATTGACGTAAAGTTAACTACACGTAGTATGAAATCAAAAAACCTCAAAGTCGAAATACAAACAACGAATGATCCCGCAACCAGACCACACTTTGATGCGGACAAGCTGCTCACCAAAAGTGCTGAGATGCCTGCAATGGCGCTTGATAAAACCATAGAAGCGAGCAAGCGCTTTTCTAAATCACTTCCATCAAATGCAGTGGGCAAGAAGGCCAAAGATTACTGGTACACGCTCGGTCCAGGTCTCACGACGGGCGCCAGTGATGATGACCCATCCGGCATTGCCACCTACAGCCAGACTGGTGCGCAGTATGGCTTCAGTTACCTATGGTTGGCACCGCTTACGTTTCCACTGATGGGTTTCGTTCAGGAAATGTGCGCTCGTATTGGCATGGTTACTGGCCAGGGACTCGCAGCGAATATTCGCACACATTATTCCAGGCGTTTACTACGTTTGGTCACCATACTCCTTTTCGCCGCCAATACGTTCAACATTGGGGCTGACCTAGGTGCACTTGCCAAAGCAGTGCAATTACTAAACCCGCAGCTTGGTTTTGGTTTGTTAGTCTGGTTTTTTGCCTTATTCAGCATGGGCTTACAGATATTTAGCCCCTACGCTAAATACGCTCGTTACCTTAAGTGGCTCGCACTAGTGCTCCTAAGCTATGTGGCATCAGCAATCCTTGCGCATTTAAACTGGGGGCAGGTCTTGCATGGTACGATTGTGCCCAAACTTCACTTTGATAGAAATGCATTACTGCTTATTTGCGGTATCCTTGGCACAACTATTTCACCGTATTTATTCTTCTGGCAGACCAGTCAAGAAGTCGAAGAAGATGTATCGAGAGGGAGAACTACAATCCGAGAACGTCGGAGTGCTACTTCACCCGCAGAAATAAAAAGTATGCGTATTGATGTGTGGAGCGGCATGCTCCTTAGCAACGTTGCAATGTTCTTTATAATTGCCGCCTGCGGTGGAGTACTCTACACACATGGCATTACCAACATTACTTCAGCCGCACAGGCCGCCGAAGCACTGCGACCATTTGCAGGCAACACAACCTACCTCTTGTTTGCAATCGGTATCATTGGGGTGGGACTATTAGGTATCCCCGTACTCGCTGGTAGTAGCAGCTATGCGATTGCTGAAAGTTTGCGTTGGAAAAGTGGACTATACCGAAACCTTCACCAAGCACATGCCTTCTACGGTGTAATCATCTTTTCATTATTGATTGGCGTTGGCCTTAATTTTATTGGGCTTAATCCTATGAAAGCTCTCATATATTCGGCTATCGGGAATGGCATCGTCGCGCCATTTGTCTTATTTTTCATCGTACGATTATCTGCGAATCGTCGCATTATGGGTCATTGGGCAAACGGGCGAGTCACGACCTGGGTTGGCTGGGGCACAACGCTCATCATGGCCGTGGCCGGTGGCGCCGCTATCTGGTCAATGTTCTAACATTGGAAAACCGGGATAGGTTTTCCCATCGCGCCGGGCTTCGCACTATCGCCACTCAGCTCGGGCTGCTCTTTCCTGGAAGCTACAAAAGTATCTCCGAACTAAATTCGGTGATACTTTTAATTTTAGTATTAGTGAAACTTTTAAGCTAAATTGACTGTTTCCCGGCACTCTGGAATCAGCCTGGTTCAGCTGTTGTGGCGCAGTACAACAATTGCAAAAATGCGACAAAGGTAGTGTTTTTGCGTTGTACTCTGGCACAGCAGCTGCCAAGCTGATGGAAATGTGCCTGGCCTTTTTGCCGAGCTTTTTGGCCATGCAAAAAGCTAGTTGGTTCCGGCTAAAGCCGGAATCGAAACTGAGTCATATTAACTTTCAGCAACATTATTCGTGGCGCAAGGCTTCGATTGGATCCATGCGGGCCGCCTTCATAGCAGGAATGGCACCAAAGAATACGCCAGCCGCTATCGCAATCAGCGGCGCAAGTGCAGCAACTTCCCAGACAATCACTGGCTGGAGACTCGTGTACAAACGGAGTAGACCAATTGCCGCAAACGAAACCAGTAGACCAATGAATGAGCCAACAAAGCTAATAGCAAATGCCTCGGTTACAAACTGACGCATAATTTGGCGATCCGTCGCACCAATCGCCTTGCGGAGTCCAATCTCATGGATACGCTCTGCTACGCTCACGAGCATCATATTCATGATGCCGACTCCCCCGAGTAGCAGTGCAATAATAGCCACACCGACTGTCATGAGTGTCAGAAGATGAAGCGTCTGGTCAGAGTTTGAGCCCTTGGCCCCTGGCGGCAACACCACAATATCATTTGTACCCCCATGTGCGTCGGTAATTGCATGCTGCAAAGCCCGAGCGACTTCGTTCGGATTGTTGCCCGGCTTGATCTTCACGAACATTTCGTTAATTTGTGGTGCAGTACCAAGTAAATTCTGTGCTGCGTCATATGGAATAAAAACAGCCTGGTTATAATTGGCCTCGAGCGAAAAAGGTGCAGCGGTGAATTGCTTAAATACCCCGGCCACGACAAAGCGTTGTCCCCGAAGGGTAAACTTTTGGCCAAGTGGCGCATTGTCACTAAAGAGCCTATTGGCTATATCCGCACCCAGTACGGCTGTCTGTTCCGTGTCACTTGCAGTGAAGAATCCACCATAATCAATGCTCTGGTGCAAAATATCTGTCAGCTGGGGAGTTGTCGCAATGATGAGCGGGTTAGGGATAGTGTAGTCACCACGTACCTGACCAGTCACGGCACTGAGGGGTACCGCCACCGATACGCCTGGCGTACTACGCGTAACGGAAAGATCGCTAGCGTTCAGCAGTGCACCTGTCCCCCCCGGTAGCCCGCTACCAGTCAGCTCGTTGCCAGCTTGATTTGGGCGAACAAGCAGGACATCTTGCCCATAGCGCGCAGCCTGGTTACCAATTTGTTGCCGTACACCCTGACCGATAGCCACGACCACTATGACTGACGCAACACTTATAACGATACCCAACATAGTCATAAAACTACGCGTCCGAGACGTTCTGATACTCTGCATGGCAAGGTGGAGATAACCTTTTCGTAGGCTACTCATGATTGCGCTTTCCTCCCATCCTCAGATCGAGTCAAGCGAGCTTTGCGTCTTGCGGGTGTCCGCTTTCTTTTGGTTGACGGCTTTACAGTATCATCCTTGCGGACTTTCATGAGTACCGACACTCCAGCGAGGTCATCTTCTTCGGTTGTATCGGGAACAGCGTACATCACCTTGCGTGCGTAGGTACCCACTTCGCCCAGCTTTGTTTGTTCATCGTATTTGATGGCACCATCTTGCATGTATACCACTCGTGTTGCATATCGAGTGAGTTCTGGGTTATGAGTCACGAAGATAATAGTATTGCCGCTCTTATGAATTTCACCGAGCAACTCCATAACCAGTCGCGAACTCTCCGTGTCAAGATTACCAGTTGGCTCATCGGCGATGATAATCTCTGGACTATTCACGAGTGCACGCGCGATTGCAACACACTGAGTTTGACCACCAGACAGCTGTCGTGGATAGTAGTAAGTACGGTCGTGCAATCCAACACGCTCAAGCATTGTTCGAGCGATATGATTGCGCTTGGAAGTTGGAAAACCTTTGTAGAGTAGTGGCAATGCAACATTCTCCAGTGCCGTCAGCCGACCAAGTAGATTAAAGGACTGAAAAATAAAGCCAATTTTGTCACGACGAATTTTAGCGCGCCGAGTGACGGAAATATGGCTTACTCGCTTGCCATTCAATACATAATCGCCATGCGTCGGATGATCGAGCAGACCAATCATATTCATAAGCGTACTTTTACCGCTGCCGCTTGGTCCCATCACCGCCACACACTCACCACTTTCAATGGTGAGATTGACTTCGTCGAGTGCTACGCTGGTAGCATCGCCGAAGCCGTACAGCTTACTGACGTCTTTGAGTTCAATGAGAGACATATTACCCCTAGTGTACCCCGGTTACGCATAGTGCCGCAACAGGTTATCTTACATTTTGCATGGTATTATTCACAATAGCTGTTGCTGTTGGTATTTCGGGCATTTTTCCTAAATTTCCGTTATACTTGAACCTGTTCCAAAATTTCAATCCAAGGAGCGTACGCGACTGAATGAAATTTTGAGAGAAGGCGTGGCAGTACCTCGGCGCTGTACGCCAAGCTGATATTCTTGGGTACATGAGGCCATAAACACCATCATGTACGTTGAGGAGGGATCGCCTAGTGGTCTATGGCGCCGCCTTGGAAAGGCGGTTTGCGGGCAACTGCATCGAGGGTTCGAATCCCTCTCCCTCCGCCATAGAAATAGAGCTCAGCCGAAAGGTTGGGCTCTATTTCTATAGATAGAAGACTGGGATTCGAACGCGAGCGCCAGTGGCGCTCAGCCGCCCGAAGCCCGGCGACCATGGGAGCCGGGTCAAGCAAAGCTTGAGGTCGAATCCCTCTCCCTCCGCCACAATAAAAAGTCTATCCGACAGGGTAGACTCTCTTATTGTGACCCGCGCCGATATTGGCGAAGTGTGCTAACCGATTTTCGTACCGACGTTTTGGCCGGCAGCTGCCCGAGCGATATTACCATCCGTTAATAAATCGCAAATGATAATCGTCTTTTTATCCTCAAATGCCATACCAAGGGCTGCTTTATCCATTACCTGTATACCGTCGTTTGCGAGCGCCTCGTCATAGCTCAGATACTCATATTTTTGAGCATCTGTAAACTTCAGAGGATCTTTGTCATAGACACCGTCTACTTTGGTCGTCTTAATAATTGCATCACATTGCAATTCGAGTGCCAAATTGACCGCTGCCGTATCGGTGGTTACGAATGGTCGCCCAGTGCCACCACCAATAATCACTACTCGGCCTTTTTCAAGATGACTGATGGCACGACGATACGTGTATTGATCGATAAACTGATTCACTTCAACAGTACTCAGTGCACGAGTGGCCACGCCCTCAGCGTTAAACACATCAGCCACTGTAATCGCATTCATGATAGTGGCCAGCATGCCAGCGTTGTGCGCTGTGACCTCAGCGATGCCACTCCCTGCTAGCTGAGCACCCCGCGCGTAGTTACCACCGCCAACAATGATTGCCACTTGCGTACCGGCATCCAGCACGGGTTTAATCTGCGTGGCGATCCATTTCACGCGCGCAGCGTCAAAGCCACCATCTTTGTCACCCTGCAATTGTTCACCTGATAATTTGAGAAGAATTCGTTTGTATGCCATTGCGGCTAAGTATATATCCCTCGTCACGTATCATCAAACTGACCGCTATCGGCTATACTGTTACGTATGAAACTCTATAGCTGGAATGTGAATGGGATTCGGGCAGTCCTCAGCAAGGGCCTACTCCAAAAATTCATCACCGAGCATGACCCAGATATTTTGTGTTTGCAAGAAACGAAAGCTGAACGGGGCCAAGTTGTGCTTGATTTGCCGCAGTACGACGAACATTTCTTTAGCGCCGTCAAGAAGGGTTACAGTGGTACGGCCATCTTCTCGAAGGTCAAGCCGCTGCGCTACATTGATGGCTTCCCGGAGGCTATCATTAAACAGTTCGAGGTCAGTGGCGATACCTACGGCGACCCAAATGCTGAGGGCAGAGTAATTGCCGCTGAATTTGCCGACTACTGGGTCGTCACTGTGTACGTCCCGAATAGCAAGGGAGACTTAAGCCGGCTGAGCCTGCGCTACGACCACTGGGACAAAGCCTTCCTCGCCTACATGCAACAACTCGAGCAGACCAAACCAGTGCTGTTTTGCGGCGACCTAAATGTCGCCCACCAAGAAATTGATCTCGCGAATCCAAAACCGAACATCGGTAAGCATGGCTTCACGGACGAAGAACGCGAACGTTTTGGAGATTTTCTAAAAGCCGGTTACGTTGACACGTTCCGCCAAGCCTACCCAGATAAAACCGATGCGTACACCTGGTGGACGCACTGGGCCAATGCCCGGGCCCGCAATATCGGCTGGCGCATCGATTATTGGCTGGCTAGCAAGGCCATTGCAGATAAAGTAAAAAACCCACAAATACATGCCGCCGTCATGGGCTCCGATCACTGCCCGGTGAGTATTGAAGTCTAGAGGAGAAACCAAGACAGGTTTTCCACAACAGAGACAAACCTACGGTTTTTCTCATCGCGCAGGCAAAATGACGTGACTTTTTGTCCGGCTGCTCTTTTCCATTAAAAACTAACGTCGCTCAGCATAGCCGCGCTTTCCTGAATAGTGCAAGATTATCTCCGAACTAAATTCGAGGATAATTTTTAGTCAAATCAAAATGCTACAATATGAGCATGAAACAGGTGAGTATCAAGGTTAAGAATACCAGCGGATTGCCACTACCGGCTTATCAAACCGAACATTCTGCGGGCATGGATTTGCTTGCCGCTGTCGAGCAAGATGTCACAATTGCCCCAGGTGAGCGCGCCATCATTCCCACCGGTCTATATATCGAACTGCCCGAAGGTTACGAATTACAAATACGCGGCCGTAGCGGCCTCGCCGCCAAATCCGGTGTTATGCCCGCCAATGGCGTCGGCACGATAGACGCCGACTACCGCGGTGAGATTGGCGTCATCTTACTCAACACCAGCAAAGAGCCCTTCACGGTACAGCGCGGAGACCGCATAGCCCAAGGCATTGTTGCGCAGTTCGAACATGCCATCTGGGAAGAGGCGAGCGAACTCGGCGAAACCAAGCGCGGCACAGGTGGCTTCGGCAGCACCGGCGTCGCAGGCAAATCATGAAGAAGCCAACGATTGTCCTCTGTTCAAGCGCCTCCTTTTATAAGCACGTCAACGAGATTGCAGCGGAGCTGACGGCACGGGGCTTTACGGCTGTCGTGCAAAAGAATGCCCTTATTATGGCCCAGATGGATGACTACGAAGTGGCCCACTACAAAACGTGGTTTGAAGATGACTCAGACTACCACAAAAAGGCAGAGTATATGCGTACGCACTTCGATGAAATCGCAAAGGGCGACATAGTGCTCGTCGTCAACGACGAAAAACACGTGCAGCCAAACTATATCGGCGCAAACGTACTTATGGAGATATCGCTCGGCTGGTACCTACACAAGCCCATCTACCTTTTTAACGA
>DAIDKK010000005.1 GCA_027450065.1 Candidatus Saccharimonadota bacterium
AAGGCACACCCGGTAATGGCATGTCGAGCGTTTGATCGGTTGGCGAACTACCCGGTATTCCACCGTCAAGGAGCTGTGGCTGGTCAGTGCCGAAGCCTGGAGCGGGCTGATAGGTAGGCTGCAGTAACAGCGGATCAGTGTGAAGTTCCGGACCAAGTGGTTGCGCATTTAGGGCAACAATCGGATCAGGTGGGGCAGTTGATGCACTTGCGTTGTAGGCCTGTTCGACTGCATTCCGGGCATCGTCAAGTGTACTCGTCGGTGTTTGGGCATTGACATGTGGACTATCCACCGCTTGCTCGATTTCACTCAGGGTTTCGTGAGCCGTATCTATGGTGTCTTGGGCAGGTATAGTTGGCTCCGAGAGAACCAAGGGAGTTGGTGGCACTAGTGGCTGCGGCTCGGGCATGAGTGCAACAGGCTCGGGCGAGGGAGCTGCTTCGTTGTTATGGCTCAATATTGGCATGCTAGCCGAGGGTAACGTTAGCTCATCCGTTGAAGCATCGAGGCCTTCTTCTTCGATATTGGCCGAGAGTACGCTATCGCGAGCCGGCGGTTCAGTCATGCGTTCACGGCCTGACTGCTCTTCGGGCCCTTCAAGCAAACCCGAGCCACCAGATGCATGCACATGACCAATTTGAGGTAACTCGTCAGTTTGTCCAGTGCTAATTCTGCCATCTTCATCGACGTGTATTTGCGGCGTTAGAAGCTCATTCGGGCCCGGCTCTTCGGAAACAACCTTCTCCGGTTCATCTGGAGCCGGCACCGCGCTGGGTGGCACATCCGAAACAGGAACAGCTGCATCCTCATGCTCAATTTCAAGCATGCCAGGTTCCTTTTCTGGTTGCGGTTCTTCCGGGGAGACGCTCCCCTCACGTGCAACGGTTGCTTGCATTTGTGGAGTTTCGAGTTCAGTGGCAATGAGCTGCTGATTGGCACCCGCCGCCATAAGTACTGAGCTAATGCTCATAGTTTTTGGTGTAGTACGATCGTTGCTAAAACGATTCGTCGTCGCCACGATGCCCGTCAATAACGCAGTAGCAATCTGGGAATCAATAAGTTCTTGGCCCATACCTTCCACAAGTTCGGCGACCATTTCCGATAAACTACTGGCTTTCGCATCAGAAATATTCAACGTACCTAATTCTTGCGTACCGCCGAGGCTCAAACTGGCAACCGTCGCATCATGCAGAATACGACCATGGGCCTGAATGGCATCATCCAGATCCTGTTGCTCTGGTACGCCAAGCGCGACTACCACATCGACATTGAAATCACCTTGGCTAAAATCGAGATCCTTCTCGGAAATGGACGTACGGTACGGTGTAATAAAAATACGGACAACTTGATCTTCGACTTTATAACGAAGCTTGTCGGCCTTTGACTTATCGAGCGCGATAATAAAATCACGTAAACTATCAGTACTTTTCTCAAGCGTTTCTTCGGGCTTTAAAAACTCAATGGTATCTGGCACTTGACCGCTAAAGACAGCCGTCGCATGCTTGTCGAGCTTGTTGAGCGCTAGCGTAAACCCAATTGCGGCAGCGAGTTGATCGACTGACGGATTTTTGCTGACCGTAACAAGTACGTTCTGCGATTCTTTAAGCTTAGCAATAAGCTGATTTTGTTGGTCTTGCATGCTATTTGTTTTATTTATGATATCTGTTTGTATGCTAGCATAAGCGCTACATATTTGTCGAGAGGCATTTTGCTCATTTGTCATATTTCTGGTCTCCCCTCCTTTACAACAGGGAGACTTTTGCGCTATAGTTACACCCAAGCAAAATTAAGCTCATAACGGTAGATAAGGAACAAAATGCCAATTATTAAGTCAGCAAAAAAACGCGTAAAGGTTGCCGGTAAAGCAGCTGTCCGTAACAGCAAAACAAAGCGTAGCCTAAAGGCTGCCGTCAAAGCTTTCGGCAAGGCTCTCACTGCAACCGACAAGAAGAAAGCTGTCCAGGCTCTCGACAAGGTTCAGAGTGAACTCGATAAGGCTGGCAAAAAAGGAGTCATGCACAAGAACAAAGTAGCCCGCAAAAAGGCTCAAGCCGCCCGCTCTGCGAAGCAAGCTGCTGGCATAACCAAGCCCGCTGGCGTCAAATCAGCGACCGTAAAGCCAAAAGCCACAGTCAAAAAACCAGCCGCCGTCAAAAAGGCTCCGGTTAAGAAGCCTGTAGCCAAGAAGGCACCTGTCAAGAAACCTACCGCTAAAAAATAAATATCCTTTTGGTATAAAACCGCCCGGGCAGTGAATGTACGGGCGGTTATTTTTATAGCGCAAGTTGGAGTAAGTAGTACCGGACAACTTCATCGGCCACGATGCCCTCGGACTTGGTCCGGACATCGTATTCGGTAAGTTGTGCCACTAACTCTTTGAGCCGTTTCATTGTGATACCACGAACCAGATTCTGGCTTTTTCGGATAACAAAAGGCTTCAGTCTAGTAGCATGTGCAATCTCATCAATACCTCTTGTCTGAGCACTTTTCACAAGCGCTAACGCATGGAGCTGCCAGGCTAGCATGGCGATAATCTGCTGCGGTTCAACCTTCAGGGCGCGTTGCTCTTCATAAAGCTCAAGGGTACGTTTAGCGTTGCCAGCAAATGCCGCTTCTAGCAGATCAAAGATGGTGCTCTGGGGAGTCTTTTCGGTCAGAAGTTCAATAGATTGTGTAGTTATAGCCGAGCTGTAGCTGAGTAGCTTATCGAGTTCGTGACGCAAACCAAGCTGACTCAGCCCTGTCCGCTCAATAAGTAACCGGGCAACCGTAGGGCTCATTGTGCCACCCTGCTCTTTTACGTAGTCTTGCACGTAATGCACGAGGTTCTCCACGTCGAGAATTGGGAAGTCATGAAACTCCGTTTGCTCTTTCAGCTGCTTGCAGTACGTCAACCGTCGATCGAGTTTCGGCTCCACAAGTACCACGCTCGTTGTATCAGCAACATGCCGCGCAAACTCTCCAAAGTTTTCCGTAAAGTCTTTATTTAAGCTCGGTGCACGAAGTACTACAAGCTTGCGAGGTGTCAGAAACGATACACTTTCTACTGCGGCGACCATACGTTCATAGGTTGCTTCTTCACCATCAAGTCGCTCTACCGACATGTCGTCGTGCTGTGTTACAAAGTCAGCAACTCGCTCCGCCAGGTCAGTCCCACGCGTTGCATCATTCTCTCCGGCCAGGGTCACAATCATAGTACGTACAGTATAGCGCACGGTAATGATAGGCGACCATAAAACACTCAGAGCGAGTCAGCTGGGCTCCTAAAGACACAAACAGAGGGTACCTGAACTTATTCCTGTTAAATTGTTTACGGTACTAAAGCTTTGTGATATTCGTCACGGCGTTTTATGGCAATACGTGAAAGACTATATTGTAGAAAAATGTCTGATGTCGTTATTGTATCGAATCGGCTGCCGATCAGTGTGAGTAAGGTTGATGGTAAGCTTGAATTCTCCAGTAGCATTGGGGGCTTAGCTACTGGACTCGCATCCGTCACTACCGCTGGGAATAGTATGTGGATAGGCTGGCCCGGTATCGCCGACGAAGATCTTACGCAACAAGATAAGAAGCTTATCCGTGAGCGTCTTTTGAAAGATAACTGTTACCCTGTCTTTTTACGTAAAAAGCTAGTCGAAGATTACTACAATGAGTATAGTAATCGCATTTTGTGGCCACTATTCCATGAGCTCGCGGTGACAATTAAACCCACCAAACGCATCTGGGATGCCTACCGAAAAGCGAATCAGCTATTTGCAGAAGAAGTGATTCGGCTGGCTTCACCAAGTAGCACCATTTGGGTTCACGACTACCAATTGCTGTTGGTGCCTGAGTTACTACGGAATGCCTGGCCAACCAGCAAGATTGGCTTTTTCTTGCACATCCCCTTCCCTGCACCCGAAGTCATGAAACACCTTCCGCACGCGATACATCTCACGTTTGGTCTGCTCGGTGCAGACTTACTCGGCTTTCATACGAAGGGCTACAGCAATAACTTCCTAGCTTATTGCAAGGAATCAAACATCGGCACCGTGATGGAGCGCAAGGTAGCCCTCGTTAAACGACTAGTCCGTGTCGCTGAGTTTCCCATCGGTATCGACTACGCTAAATTTGCGCACGCGACAAAGCGTCGACGCGTCCAGCTAGAAGTTGCTCGTTTGCGGTGGAAGTATCGCGGCAAAAAAGTCATCGTTGCCTTCGATCGCTTGGACCCAACCAAAGGCTTTCTAGAACGGCTTCGAGCATATCGAACACTACTCCGTGAACACCCTGAATTGCACAAAAAGATTCTACTCGTTATGGTTGCCAACCCCAGCCGAACGAGTGTTCCAGAGTATATGCATCTAAAAGAATCCGTCGAAAAAATGGTTACTGAAATAAATGCAAAATTTGCCACAGGTAACTGGAAACCCATTGAGTACCAATACACGACGATGGGTTACGAGAAAATTGCAGCTCTCTTTAGCCGCGCAGATGTTGGTTTTATCGTGCCAATTCGCGATGGTATGAATCTTGTCACCAAAGAGTACATTGCCTCACAGCAGCGGGCTCCAGGTGTGCTCGTTTTGAGCGAGACGGCGGGCTCCGCTGAAGAACTTAAGATGGCAGTTATGGTAAATCCGCAGAAGCAACGCAGCATTGTCGATGGACTATACAAGGCTCTTATGATGAAGCCGCATGAACTCAGGCGTCGCCTGGTTGGTATGCAAAAGCACCTGGCACGCTTTACGGCCGATAAATGGGCACAGAGTTTTCTCAATACTCTCCAAAAAACATACGCTGCACCTACCATCCGTCGTACCCTCACACTCAATGCAAAACGCGAGAAAACAATGCTACAAGCCTACGATAAAGCTACGCATCGACTACTTTTACTCGATTATGATGGTGTTCTGCAAAGTTTTCGAAAGCACCCATCACAAGCTTCACCCGATAAGCGCGTGATGCGTTTACTCGGTAAGCTCTCCGAAGACACACGAAATACGATAGTTATTATTAGTGGGCGCGACCGTATTGATTTAGCCGAGTGGTTTGGCAAACTTCCGATTGCATTAGCCGCCGAACACGGTGCACTGTTTCGACGCAGGGGCGGTAAACATTGGCATGTCACCAGTAGCGCCAACCCGAGCTGGAAACAGGATGTCTTTACGCTTTTTGCGCAGTATACCGCAGACACCCCAGGCTCTTTCATAGAGCAAAAAGAATGGGCTATCGCATGGCACTATCGCAATGCCAGTAACTATTACAGTCAAAAGAGCCTCGTCAACATCAGACGTCTCCTGCGACCTATCCTCAGTCAGTATGGACTTGTATTAAAAGATGGGCATAAAGTGATAGAGGTAGTTCCGCAAGACGTTAATAAGGCACGAATTGCCCAAGAGTGGTTAATCCATGATCACGATTTTGTGCTTGCCATAGGTGATGACACGACTGACGAAGACATGTTCACAGCCATCCCCCCCAACAGCGGCTACAGTATTAAGGTAGGCCCGGGCCGCACGGCTGCCACCTACCGTTTACCTAATGTGGCATCAGTCCATCGCCTGCTCAGTAAGCTATAAGGCCTTCAGCTGCTGCCCTGGCTGGCAGACTGGACAGGTATGAGTTCCGCGGCCCGCTACGCGAGTTTTAATGATAGTTGAGCCACAACGGGGACATGCTTGCCCCTCTCGCCGGAATACCCGTGCGAAGTCTATATAGCTACCCCGTTTACCTTCAGCATTCACGTAGTTCCTATCTGTCGAACCACCCTTCTCGATGGATAATCGCAGCACAAATTGTAATTCCGCAAATAGTAACTCGAGCTGGGTACTGGATAGATTTTTGACGAGGCATGTCGGATGAATTTTGGCACCCCACAACGCTTCGTCAGCGTAAATATTCCCGACCCCCGCTACGACGGTCTGATCGAGCAAAGCCGCCTTAAGCGAAGTATTCTTACGGCGCTGGAACCGCTCAGCAAAGGCCGAAGCCGTGAAATTATCATCAAGCGGCTCCGGCCCAACCCGCCGCATAAAATCAATGTTTGGCACTTCCAACGTGGGGTAGAGTTTCATCCAGCCAAACTTACGCTGGTCGTTAAAATACAGATGGCTTCCATCGACAAACTCGATTATCACCCGCGTGCTTTTATCCGGTAGCTCGCCAACAAGACTATCAGTTGGGTGTCCCGCCCCAAAACTTTGCTCACCCCGGTACACCAGCTGCCCCGTCATCTTCAGATGGGTTACAAGTGTGTGACCCGAAGAAAGGTCAATCAGCAGCACCTTCGCTCGACGACGCACATCGCTCACCTGTGCACCGACAAGAAACTGCGACACCTCAGCTGACGCATTCGGAAAGCTCTTCGGCGTATCAGATGACACATGTGCAATGGTGCGGCCAACAATCAGGCGCTCAAGACCGGTGCGAACTGTTTCAACCTCTGGGAGTTCTGGCATTCTCTTAACTCTTACCTCTTAACGCTTTATACTATACATTCTAATGGATAATTTATCAGACATACTAAGCCATCGAGACTTTGATACGCCGCCCGAAGTGACCGCCATAAAAGATTATGCCCGGCGCCATTACGACAGTGACGTGCAAGTGACGCTCCAGCTCCGCAGTATCATCATCAAGGCTCGGAGCGCTGCCCTCATTACGACCCTCCGACTCAATGCCCCTGCCATCCAGAAGGCTGCCGACACAGACAAACGACTCGTTTTCAGAATTGGCTAGCACTAGTTTTCACGAGTTTTCACGGAGCAAAAGTGCCTCTAGCTCCCGGCGAAACTGCACAAAATCTGTATACACAATGGTATGCATGCCAACAGAGGTAGAACCCATGCAAAATACCTCACGATCGTCAGTAAAAACACATTCCTCGTTCCGTACACCAAGCCGTTTAGCGGCAATTTCGTACGCTTCTGGTTCTGGTTTGGCGTAGCCAATATCGCCGGAGGCAATAATTTCGTCAAAGTACTGTTTGAGCTCATTATTTGGAAACCGCTTCGCGAGGCTGCTCCCTGCGATATTACTGAGCAAAGCAGTCTTATAGGTCTTGTGAATATCCTGTATATACTGCAGCAGCC
Organism: Candidatus Saccharimonadota bacterium; assembly: GCA_027450065.1. Taxonomy (GTDB): domain Bacteria; phylum Patescibacteriota; class Saccharimonadia; order Saccharimonadales; family UBA4665; genus JAGXIT01. The sequence continues at coordinate 7,074 of DAIDKK010000005.1, forward strand.
TTTCATCGCGTACCTCACTGCCGGCTACACGTGCTCGTAGGGCATCGACCGAAATACCAAGTAACTTGGCTATCCGCTCATTTGATTCGGTGGGCTGGATGAAGCCATGATTATTAGCAGAGATAATATCGGTAATTTCGCGCGCTGTATCGGGATTGTCTTGTTGTACTTCAGCGCGCAGTAACTGCATGGCATCGGTCAGAATTACTCCAAAACAATCAAATATAATCGCACGTATCATGCTGTCAGTACCTCGCCAATTGCTTGTTTAACCTGGCTGGCAGACTGGTACAAAATTGTCTGAAAGCCCAGCCTACGGGCGGCGTCGAGGTGTCTGACTTGATCATCGACGAATATGCATTCTGCCGGTAACACGCCCAGCCGTTCGCACATCAACATAAACATACGAGGGTCCGGCTTGGTCATGCCAACATGAAATGAACTGACCGCCGTATCAAATAGCGCGAACTGCTCTGTACGAAAGACATCACCAAAAATATCTCGGCTTGCGTTGCTCAGCAGCCCAATTTTGTACCGTGGCTTTAAAGCGGCGGCGATATAGTGCAGCAGTTCCTCGTTGGGCACAGTGTGCTCAAACTGGTAGCGAATCGTTTGTGCTGATTCACCTGTTGCTTGTGCGACCGCCACTACAAGTTCTTCTTCGGAGGCTTTGCCCGCATCTACCCGTTGGCCGAGTGCCCGTAGGTGCTCCCATGATTCCGGGTTATCGGTAAAGTGGAGGCGCTTGAACGCCTGCCAACCGTTAAGCCCCAGTACGCCGTACAAATCAAATACAACTGCTTTTATCTGCATGCAGCCATTGTACCTTATTTATGGGCGGTGACGGGCTTAGGATAGTCAGAGCTCAGAGCTATAGTTCTATATCTTTTGTAATGAGGGAAAGCTGGCGATCAGGAATTTGTCGTATAAACAGCTCACGTGTCAGCGAGGCGTTACCGTTGTATGTGCCACCACCTCCAGAACAATTTGTCGTCCAGTAATGTAAAATTTCTTTGGAACCATCTGAGAGAGTATAGATGTAGCGGTTACCAAACGGACAGGCCCCTTTATCGTTCTGTAAGGCCGGATCAGATTTACCCTTCGTAAAATTAGCCCGATTGAGTGCACTCAAAAACTCTAAATAGCTCGCTTGCGAGCTAGGAAAGACTTGCTGTGCAACGACCTGATCATCGTAACCCTTGATAACCTCAATGGCACTCTGGTTACGATCAACGGTGATGCGGACTGCGTTGTGGTCTTGATTGGCTACCACTGGACCATCAATGTAAACCGTAGCAACCACATCAGTGCTAGCATATGACGCAAGGCTTAACTTTGTGTTGGGATTTGCGGTTGACGTATTGCCGGAAAATACATTTTGAAACAGTACAACCACGAGCCATATTAGGCCCGCCACAACGAGAAGAAATATTAGTATTCGTGCTGCTCTCATAACTCACCTTTCGGTTAGTAGTATGATAGCATATTTAACATAATTTTGCAACGTTCCTCAGCTAGGCCCCCTTCTCGTTGCCACGCACCATTGTATGGAGCTAGTGGGCTAACAGCGCGGTGAACTCCGGTGGATACTTGTACGCAAGGCGTTCGGCTGCCTCCGCCATGCTCACCCAGGCAATTTCACTGTGTTCGTCACTTATCTGAATGTTTGTATCTTGGGGGACCGGAACAATGTAGGCAATAAGCACCAACCCTACTATTGTGTCACCCACCGGAATTTGAATGTTCGATATACAGCTACCAAAATAGTGTGGCTCGCCGAATGTTACGAGTCCAGTTTCTTCCTCTATTTCACGGGTAAGTGTTTCCATCTCGTCTTGCCCCACCTGAATACGCCCGCCAGCCAAGTCCCAATGTGCACTATTGTCCTTGAATGGCCCTGTCTTCATGACGAGCACCGTACCGTCCGGTCGTTGCAACAAAGCCTTAATACCCACATGAAATAACTTTTCTGCCATCGCTTTTACTCCTTGATACTACTATGCTCGACTATCATTTTTTGTGTCAATTTTTTTGCCAGGTCATGTAAGCTCACGCCTTCAGACTCATACTTAAACTCTTGTTCGTTTGCCGCGTTTACATACACAACTCGAGAGATATGCGCCCACGCAGCACAGCTAAAACACATGAGGCATGGCTCGTGGCTACCGTACATCGTACAACCGTCTAGATGATGTGAGCCAAGCACTTTTGCGGCAGCCTTTAGGGCTGAGATTTCGGCGTGGGCACTCGGGTCATGAAGTTCATGCACATGATTGTAGTCAGCTGCAAGTATCTTGCCGTCTTTAACAATTACAGCACCGAAGTTATATGGTACAGGCTTTTGGTTACCTACCTCAATAGCTTTTCGGAGAAAAAATTGATCCTCGCTCATAGTTCGCCCCAGGTTTGGCCAATGGAGGTGTCCACCGCGAGCTTAACGGGCAGTTCAGGGTAAATAGCCTCCATCGTATTGCGCAATATATCAGCCACCAGCTTCGCATCGGCTTCATCACATTCGACGAGGATAGAGTCGTGTATCTGCAGGAGCTGTCGCGCACTCGGCACCTGAGCCGCTAGTTCCTTGTCGACTGCCACCATGGCAAGTTTCATCAAGTCAGCTTCCGTGCCCTGGATAGGCATGTTCATGGCTGCCCGTTCGGCAGCGCTACGAACCGCAAAGTTACTCGAGTGGATATCAGGCATTGGACGTCGACGGCCCAGTAATGTTTCCACATAGCCATCCTTTCGTGCTTGATCTTTGAGCTTGTCGAGGTAGCCCAGGAGCGGGGCGCGCAGCTTGAAGTACTCATCAATAAAGTTCTGGGCTTGGCTGTAATTCATACCCGTCGCTGCGCTCAAGCCATGGGCACTCATACCATAGAGAACACCAAAGTTTACTGCCTTGACGGCCGACCGCATCTGCTTGGTCACGTCTTCTGGCGCACGACCATAAATTTGCGCAGCAGTCGTAAGGTGAATGTCGGCGCCACGGTTGAACATAGCTACCATATCGGCATCGCCACTCATAGCCGCCGCTAAACGCAGTTCAAACTGGCTATAGTCAGCGCTGACGAGCCGCTTGCCCTTCCCGGCAACAAACGCGGTGCGAATATGTTTGCCGAGTTCGGTACGAACCGGTATGTTCTGCAGGTTAGGATCAGTGCTACTGAGTCGCCCGGTTTGGGCAATCGTAAGGTTGAAGGTCGTGTGGACGCGTGAATGGCCATCAACAAGTTTTGGCAGCGTATCGACGTAGGTGTTTTTGAGTTTTGTCACCTCACGGTACTGACTAATAAGATCAATTATAGGGTGCTGGGCGCGCAATTTATCGAGTTCACTGGCGGCGGTACTATAACTTGTTTTACCCCGTTTAATCCCTGTCGTTGGCAGTTGCAAGGTGGTAAAAAGTACTTCTGCAAGCTGTGTCGGGCTCGCGATATTAAATTCCTGGTCCGCGAAACCATAAATCTGCTGCTCTAGGTCGGAGATAGTATCGTTAATGGTATCTGCGAATTTTGTCAGATAGGCCGTATCGAGCTGAATGCCGGTGTACTCCATGCGAGCCAGAACAGGAATAACCGGCAAATCAACCTCTGCATTCAGTTTCACAAACTTAGGATTTTGCTGGAGCAAGGCACGTTGCCGCACGGTCAGCGAACGAATGACCGCAGCAAGTTCCGCCCCCCTACCAAGCATTTCTTCATCACTTAAATCTTCAAAGGATGAGCCATCATAGTTAAGCTCCGCTTCCGCCAGTTCAGTCAGCGACTGCGCTCGTGTCAAACTATTCAGGATAAATGCTCCAATCAGAACATCATGAGATACCGTTGGCAGTTCTGTCAGCCCCATACCCATTAGGGTCTTGGAGGTCGCCTTGGTGTCGTAGCCGATAAAGCGCTTCGTGCTGAGTGAAAGCTTTGCGAGCACTTCTGCTGGGTTCAATGTCGTGAGATCAAACGTATACGTAAGCTCCGGTGATATCGAGACAATCAGGAGTCGTGGGTCGCGACCGGCCTGCCCAGCTGACCGTCCGAGTAGCACAAGCTCTGTATCGTCCGGGATACTCACTGCTTCAAGCTGGGCAGCCGTACTCACTAACCGGGTTTCGCCCACGACCAGTTCGTCTGTATCTTGGGGCAGCAGAGCAGTCCCGTCTGCTGGTGCTGTTATTTCTCGCATGACTTCGGGAAGTTGGCGCACAAGGCTACGAAATTCCAATTTTTCGAGCAATTGTTTTATGCGTGAAGGATTAGCGTGATGGCCGTCCATACGGTCAAGGTCCAGCGGCAATGGTGCATCAGTCCAGATAGCGCCCAACTTTTTGCTCATGTAGGCTGATTCTTTGCCGGCTTCAAGCTTTTTGCGCACCGAGTCTTTGATAAGGACAAGATTGTCGTAAACACCATCGAGGGTTTTATATGCCTGAAGGAGTTGGATCGCAGTTTTTTCCCCAATGCCAGGTACGCCTGGGATATTATCGGAGCTATCCCCCTTTAGAGATTTGAGGTCTAGAAATTGATTCACCTCGATGCCATATTTGGCTGTAAAACTTTCAGGTGAATACAATTCTATATTGCTCAGGCCTTTTTTGAGCGCATACACTTTCACGTGGCCATTCACGAGCTGCAGCATATCAAGATCAGAAGTAACTAGTAGTGTATCGATGTTCTTCTCACGGGCCTGAACAGCTAGCGTACCCATAATGTCATCGGCTTCATAATCATCAAGCTCGTAGAGTGGCCAGCCAAATGCATCGAGCAACTCATGGAGAACCGGAATTTGTTCATAAAAGTCTGGGGGTGCTGGTTTGCGCCCTGCTTTGTACTCTGGATAGATTTTGAGCCGTTCACGAATATTCGTTTTGGGCTTATCCCAGGCTACGGCAACGTAATCTGGCTTCAAGCGCTTAATAACCTCAAGAGCCATCGTGGCAAAGCCGAATACACCACCCGTCGGAGTGCCATCATTTGTCGCCAGATTTGGCATAGCGTAGTAGCCGCGGTAAAAAACCGACTTTCCATCTATAATCGCTAACCTCTTACGTTCTGCCTCTGCCATATCCGTTAGTATACTCTAGCCGTAGAACGGGGAGTAGGTTCAGATTGTCACTTGTATATAGGTCTGGTGTCGTATAATCATGGTATGAAATCGGTGGGAGAAAATAAACAGCTACACTACTACCGTTTGAGCGCAACTGAGGTTATTGCTCGTTTGCATAGTACGCCACATGGCCTCAAGGATGCTGAAGCCGTAAGCCGACTCGAGCAAATGGGGGCAAATACCCTGGACATTAGTCAGGGTGAAAGTCTACTTATAACGTTCTTGCGGCAATTCAGCGATCTTATGATTGTACTGCTCATGGTTAGCGCTGCCTTATCCTTTTATCTTCACGACGTTCGTACCGGTATCGCTTTGCTCGCTATCGTTTTTTTCAATACGACCATTGGTTTTTTGCAGGAATATAAGGCCGAGAAACTTATAGAATCACTCGAGAAGTTGGTTGTCGCTCGGACGCGCGTGTTGCGTGGTGGTAAAGAGGTAGAAATTGCCTCCGCCGAACTAGTGGTTGGTGATGTGGTACGCATTGAAGCTGGTGATAGCGTGCCGGCAGATTTGCGAGTACTCAGCGAGGAAGAGCTCAGTACCAACGACTTTGCCCTGACTGGTGAGAGTAACCCCACCCGAAAGTTTGTGCATGCCCTACCGAGCAACGTACCACTTTCGAGCCGACAAAATCTCCTCTTCATGGGCACGACGGTTGCCACCGGCGAGGGATATGGTGTTGTCATAGCCACCGGCATGCATACCGAGCTTGGTCGCATTGCTTCACTCAGCCAAGCAACTGTCTCCATGCTCAGTCCGCTGCAAAAAGAGATGAACAATGTCGCCACGCGCGTCACCCAGGGTACCGTTATACTCTGTGTCATACTACTCCCCATTGCTATCAAGGCTGGTCTTGGGCACAGAGAAGCTTTTTTGTTCGCAATTGGTATTGCCAGCTCCATTATTCCCCAAGGTTTGCCAGCAGAAATTAACACCGCCCTTGCGCAAGCGGCGAGTAAGCTTGCTAAAGCCCGGGCGCTTATTAAAAAATTATCGGCCGTCGAAACACTCGGTGCCACCAATGTTATCTTGACCGACAAAACTGGTACGCTCACGAAGAATGAAATGACCGTTGAGGAATTACTGGTTGGGTCGACGCAGTACAGCATCAGTGGCACCGGTTACGAGGCAAACGGTAGTATCAACACAAAGATAGGCTCCCCCCTCAGCCTCGTGAAACTAAAAGACTTGCAACTCGTCTTTCACGCGGCTGCTCTTGCGAGTAATGCCCTCGTGAATGGTCCTGATGCCGAACATGCGACCTGGCACGTCGTGGGCGATCCAACAGAAGGTGCCTTGATAACTTTAGCCCGAAAAGCTGGCATTGATACAGATGAGCTTAACCGTACCTATCCTGAGCTAAAGGAGTATGCCTTTGATTCAGCCCGAAAACGGATGAGCAGCGTACGGCAATACAACGGCAAACGTTACCTCTTCGTCAAAGGCGCACCCGAAAGCATACTCGAGAAATCTATCAAACTGTGGGATCACGGCTACCAAAAAGCTCTGACCGCCACACAGCGCACGGCCCTACTCGAGTACAACGAAACACATGCGGCCCATGCTCAGCGAAATCTCGCATTTGCCTACCGAATTTTGCCAGATTCGTTTGACCCTAAATCACAATCATATGACGAAGCCGAGCGAGAACTTATCTTTCTCGGCATTGCCAGTATGGTTGATCCCCTGCGGGAAGAAGTACCGGCCGCCATGCTAGCGGCTCGCCGAGCCCATATGAGCATCTCAATTGTAACGGGGGATTATGCTACCACCGCCCGTGCCATTGCCGTTCGGGCAAAGCTCGCCGACAAACCCGAGCACCTCAATGTTGTATCCGGCGAGGAACTACAGGAGTTGAGTGACGTGCAGATAATAGCCCTTGTACGTCACGGTGGTACCATTTTTTCTCGAGTAGCCCCCGAGGATAAACTACGCGTTGTCAGCCTGTCACAGAGTAGCGGGCTAGTAGTAGCCGTGACGGGCGATGGCATCAATGATGCCCCCGCTCTCAAGCGTGCGGACATTGGTGTAGCGATGGGCATGAGCGGTACGGATGTTGCAAAACAATCTGCCGATATCGTGCTGCTGGATGATAGTTTTCACACGCTCGTTGGTGCTATTCAGCAGGGTCGCACTATCTTTAAAAATATCCAAAAAGGAACACTGAGCGCATTCACCGGAAACAGCGCAGAGCTTGTCGTGAATCTAGCTAGCCTCGTAGCTGCAACCATATTTCATATACCGCTAGCTATTAGCATTCTCCAGATTCTTGCCATTGACCTGATAGCCGAAATTTTTCCGATTGCCGCGCTAGGGCGAGATAGAGCTGAAGGGGATCTTATGGACGAACCGCCGCGCAAACTTTCGCACCACATTCTAAATCGGCAAAGTATCCTCGACTTGCTCTGGTGTGGAGTTCTGATTGGTGGGCTTGCCTTTGCAAACTTCTTGCTATTCTATTGGCGTCGCGGCCTAAGCGTGGAGCACGTGAATGCAACTAGTCTTATAAATATGCAGGCAACTTCACTTACGTATCTCACCTTAGTACTCGGTTCGCTCGCAAATATATTGCAACGTCGAAGTGAGCATGGCCTATTTACGCGCTACCAGCTCCATAATAAGCTGCTGTGGGGCGCGTATGCCCTTTCATTGTTCTGTATACTCATGATTATCTACAGCCCATTGAATAGCTACTTTCATAGTGGGCCATTGACGCTTCTCGACTGGCTATTTGCCCTAGTTGCTGCCGCAATCTTTGTGGCAATACGAGAATTTGAGCGCCACACCCGCCAGCACTCTCGGCGCGCCCTTTTCGCCAACCACCCCCACGAAACCATCCGCAAGCACCTTGCCAGGGCTTGATTTAACGCTCGACTAGAGCTGCCCGGAGACGTTCTGCTTCTTCAGCTGTCTTATGGAGTTCGCCGGGAAGTTGATTAAGCGGCGCTGGGGCTGGCATAGCTTCGCCTTTAACTACTGCCAAGCGCGCCGTACCATAGGTAGCAACACCCATAGTCCGTTGGCTACCTAGTGCCGCAATTGCCGCGTCAACCATGCGTGATGGTTGATAGGTTGCGCTCGATACATAGGCAACTGGTGAGTTTGCGTCACCCAGAGTAGTGCTCACACCATCAACAATTTTCATCAAATCTGCTGCCGTTGGCTGCAAGCGGTATTTTGGCTTTCCATTTTCATCGATATAATCTTCTCTGTCTACGCGTAATACTACCACCGGGGTCTTGCCGATATGCCCAATCGTAATAAATTGGCCTGTCGGTCTCTCAACCATTGCATGCTCATCGTGTATATCATAGCCAAAGGACATAATCTCATCCTTTTCTAGGGCTACAAACCCGTCGAGATGTTCCGCCACTCTTCGCGCTACGTCGTATTCGGTATACTCACCGTTGGCGCCGACGCCCAACCTTTCAGCACTTGCGCGCTCTGCTCCAGAGCTAATCGTACGGTTCATACTTGCGCTAAACACAATAGTTGCTGGCATGGAAGTCACGTCATCAAGTATCATTTTTGCTTCAGCCATAATCTTATGTGGCTGCCCGCCTTCAATAATAACGTGCGCACCAAATAAGCCTTGCTCGCTCAAAGTTAGGTCTGTTTCACGACCGAAGCCAAACTCCGCCACAATACCACGAGCTTCTGATTCTTGTTCAGGAGACAAGCTCAATGGCTTTGCGTCATCTCGAACTTCAGTAGGGCTTGGAAATATATCTAGTGCCCTTTCACCGGCTTTTTCTGGTGCAAGGATTTCTACCGCCCGGCCTAATACGCCGTCAACCTGCGCAAGCAATTCATAGGCATGCTGTTCGGGATTCGGTACTGCGTGTTCAAATGTTGTCATTATCATTGTCTCCGTATTACTGCTCTAAATCCTATCACTTTCTCCTACATTTGTCAATTTGCATAAATATTATTAATTTTGCTATCTTGTTTATGTGAATATATATTTCACAAACTGTACTATTCCTGCTATCATGAGCCTATGCAAGACAAACTTGAAGCGATTGGCCTGACTGAGCTACAAGCGAGAGCTTACCTATATTTATTGGGTTACTCTAATGGCAGGAAGCCAACGCACGTGGCAGAAGCCCTGGCTATCACTCGCACAAATGCCTATAAAGTGCTCGACCAGTTATGCGATTTTGATTTAGCCCGCAGGTCGAACACCGAAAAGACATATCACTATTACGCAGAGAACCCCATCGCCCTAACTTCATTCGTTTCGGAAGCACGCAACAAGGCGCTTGAGCTGGAGAAAACTGTAAAGGATTCTCTGGATACGCTGCAAAAGCAATACCAAAGAACGGTTCGTCATTCCGAGGTAAAAACCGGCCATGGCAAAGCAGCCATTCTTCAAGCCTATGCCGCACAAGCCAAAGGTGACAAAGCTATTCATTTCATACGCTCAAGACACGACATCCCGTTTATGGGCTTCGATACCATGGATAAAGTGCGCAAAATGGCTAAGCAGACCGGCCAACTCCGCTACGGGATAATACCAGCAGCACCCGAGGCTCCCATGAATCCAGAGGTAGATGAAAGAAGTAATTTACATCGAACGCTTGTGGCCAGTAGTAGCTATACAAGCCCCGTAGAATGGTCTGTGTGTGGCGAAGAACTTGCAATCATTAGTTTTACGGATGCTGGCTCGGCGATACGAATTACGGACCACGTTATTGCAGAATCATTCCGAGACCTCTGGCATATGCTCAATGACAATATCACTGCGAATCCAACTCATGAGACACTCCTAGGTAAAGTTAAACGCAAGTACTAAGTAACTAGCTTTGTAATTTGCACCTCTAAATTGGCCTCGGTGCCTTCGTTGAGTATTGTCCTGTCGCACAGGTCCTTAACGGCTGACATATTGAGTGTGGCTGCATCACCAGAGGGGTGCATTTCAGCTTCTTCTTCGGCCAGGAATTGCTCATAGGTTTTCGTATCTTCGGTACCTCGTCCACGGTTGGCGGATTGAATGCGGTCATATCGGACACGTGGATCTGCATCAACCCACACCATACTGCCCCCTAGCTCGTGCACCCGCTCATTTTCGCCGGGGTTCCGTACGCTTGCAACGGCCATTCCGGCGTAGTGAGCGGCTCGGCGTTCATACGCTTCCATGGCTTTATCTATCAGCACACCAAGGCCGCCCTCACGGCGCCATTCGGCACTAATAGCTCGCAAATGCTCACGTTCTACGGGCAAGCCTCTGCGGCGACATTCAGCACGCAGCAAATCAGAGACAGAAATGAATAAAAAACCGTGTTTTTCCGCTAACATATGCCCCACGGTATCTTTTCCGCTACCGTTCGTGCCCGCAATGCCTATAAGTTTCATCCCTGCCATTGTAGCAGAATATACCGAGCAGACCGCAAACAGTGATTCTACACTCGGCAGAACCAACCAAAAAGTTTACAATTACTATGTAATGACAAAATTTCGGTTATCCTTCCCTGACCCTTACGGTCTTCTCGTTTTCTTAGTTGGAATACTAGTACTCATGGAGGTGTTCATGCGACACATACCTGAGCGACTTGAGTCGGTGATAGCCTTTATCCCAGAAAGTACCGGTCGGCGAGTACTATTTGTTATAGGCATTCTCTTTATTTATCTATCCGAACAAATAAGCAGACGTAAACAAAATGCTTGGCGTATTGTCGTAGCTGCGCTTACCGTTCTTATACTATTGACCTTGGCGCGTCGATTTGCCCCGATACAACTCATTAGTTACGGCGCGGTGCTTAGCTTATTCATGCTAGAACGAAAAAGTTTTGTCGTCCGTAGCGACACCATTAGTTTACGGCGGGGGTTATACATCGCAGCTTTACAGCTATTCGGAGCGATGATTATCGTTGGTTTCATATTTTTGGTGCTTGACCAGCGAGAGTTTGGACGTCACATCACCACGCTACAAACGCTCCACCTTACCACTGATGCCTTACTTGGGAAGCCACTACCCAACTATGTTGGCCCCACGCGTTACGATGATGCGCTCATTGATATGCTTCGGCTTACAGGGGTGTTAAGTGCCTTGCTCGTTGTTAGTAATCTATTCCGCCCGCTGCGGCTGCGTGGTAGCTCATCCCACCAGAATCATATCCGTGCCCAAGCAAGCCTTACTGCCCACGGCATGAGTTCAGAGGACTTCTTTAAGCTCTACCCAGCAGACAAACACTACTTTTTCTATGAAGAGAGCTTTGTCGCCTACGCTGTACGAGGTGGTACCGCACTTATCCTCGATGGCGTCTGTGCGACAGTAAGTGATGCTCCTGCCTTACGATCCGCGTTTTTGGAACACTGCAAGCGCAATGGTTGGCAGATTGCGGTAATACATAGCGACGAAACAGAGACATTAGCTTGGGCTCAGCTCGGCTTAGATTATCTACAAATCGGGAGCGAGGCAATTATTGATAGCCAGGAATTCGTTGACGAGACCATGGGCAGCAAGCATTTTCGCTATGTGCGGAATCGAGCCGCAAAGGAGGGGCTACATGTAGAGTGGTGGCAGCCACCCCTCTCCGTCACACAGTTAGCCAAACTTGAGCATATATCAAATGCCTGGCTCGACAGTGGTCGTCAAGAGTATACCTTTATTATGGGGCCGTTTAGCTATGAGTACTTGCATGATTGCCGTGTCGCAGTACTGTATGATGATAGCCAAACGGCCATTGCTTACGTAAACTTGCTCCCTCTATACGGCCATACTAACACTGCCAGCATAGACCATATGCGTTCTCTGCCAGATACTTCGAGCGTTGCGATGCACTTCCTTCTGCAAAACTGCATAGAAAAAACATTGAGTGAAGGAAATCCAGAGTTCAATTTGGGCTTTGTACCACTCGCTAAACTTGAGACCGAATCACCGAAGCTCACGAACCGTCTTATGGCAGTACTGCGGCGAGTTGGCAGCCGTTTTTATTCTTCGTACGGGCTCGAGCAATTCAAAGGTAAATTTGAGCCTGATTGGTCACCCCGCTATTTGGCATACCAGGGGGGGGTCAGGCAGCTACCAGTAACCATCACTGCCTTGCGTCAAATTATCACCTATCACGGCGGTAAAAGACGACGATGGAGCTGGCCGCTCATACTACTCGCAGTTGCATCGTTTCTATATGCATCATTCCCTCTTGCAACCTTCATGAACCCTCGCTATGCCTGGCATGGGCTTGCGAGTGCCCTTGGGGGTGATGGGCAGCCATATGCTTGGTTTTTCAATGGTGCAGACGTAGTCTCAGGCTTTTTGGCTATTGCGGCTCTCTTATGGCTCTTTAAGACAAAACGACCGAAAGATAGCTACATCCGTACAGCACTAACATTCGCCCTGATAAGCGTCACAGGCGCCATCGTTGCCGCACTAATTCCACTCCCCCACGGTAGTTCTGCGCTCGAAGGTCGCCTCAGCCTTAAGATACTTACCCATCCAACAATCGTTGCCCATGGTATAGCGAGTTTCCTGAATAGCTTTGCCTTCGTGATTGCAGCAGTATTGTGGGTTGTCTATTGGCTCAACAAGAAGTTGTTCGGGTGGCGCATAGTCTTGGCTGGATGCATTGTACTCTTCAGTACAATTGGGTATGTTGTTGGTCAGCTTATACCCGGTTGGTCTGGCAGTATTCAGCGCGTCTTCATATTGCTCTATGGCGTTTGGTACGTTGTATTTGCCTACGATCTTATTAGGCTTCATTCTCGTCACCGCACCCCAACTCAGCCATAGCCCCATACACCGTATAAGCTTGTTCAGCCCGTAGTACCACTCCCTTCGAAGCGATCTAAGGATATGAGTCATTGGAATACGTGCCCTACGCAAGCGTAGGGCACGTCAGGCTTCGCCGAAATCAAAACACAGATACAGAAAATCGTTGAGTTCGCTCAGAATAACAAAGGGAATGTAAGTTCTACTTGATGTAGTCGTGCAGCTTGCGCGCATCTTTATGCTTACGCAGCTTTGCAAGTGCTTTAGCCTCAATTTGTCGAATGCGCTCACGGGTCACACTAAATTCTTGGCCGACTTCCTCGAGCGTATGCTGTTTACCATCTTCTAACCCAAAGCGAAGTTTCAAAATCTTTTGCTCACGTTCAGTCAACGCACCAAGCATATCCTTGACCTGCTCTTTCAGAAGCTGACCGGTCGCTGATTCTTCTGGAGTAATCGTGTCCTCGTCTTCAATAAAATCGGATAGAACTGACTCTTCTTCGTCATCGCGAATTGAAGCATCAAGGCTGGAAATATCCTGCTTAATCTTCATGATGTGCTCGACTTTTACTTCGTCGATTTCCATTTCCTTAGCAATTTCAGCATTGGTTGGCTCGCGGTTAAATTCCTGCGTTAAACGGCGCTGCGTCCGAAGTAATTTATTAATAGTCTCGACCATATGCACCGGAATACGAATCGTACGGGCTTGGTCAGCAATCGCACGGGTGATTGCTTGGCGAATCCACCAGGTTGCATAGGTACTAAATTTAAAGCCTTTATCTGGATCGAATTTCTCGACAGCACGTAGTAACCCGGTGTTGCCCTCTTGGATGAGGTCAAGTAAGTCAAGTCCACGGCCAACATAGCGCTTGGCAATCGAAACAACGAGGCGCATGTTTGCTTCAGCCATCTGATCCTTGGCCTCTTTTTCGCCAGCTACAACACGCTGGGCAAGCGCCAATTCCTCTTCTGCATTTAGGAGCGGAATCTTACCGATTTCACGCAAATATAGCCGGACCGAGTCATCAGCAATATCATCGAGGTAGGTTTGATCCTCGAGTATAATCTCTTCCTCATCTTCGATGAGCCACTCATCACTTAAGTCGGATGGTGCTGGTTCTTCGGGTATGGTTATATCAATGCCCAGCTCCGTTAGCTCAGCGTACAGCGCGTCAAGAACTTCGACGTTCTCGGGCGTATCGGCAATTTTGGCGAAGATCTGCTTCGAATCAATCTTCTTCGTCTTTTTTGCCTCTTCAAGTAACTCTTGCTTGGCTTGTTCTAATTTATCCTTGGGTTCATCTTTCTTCAGCGCCACTCTCATTCCCTTCTTGTTCAGTGCGTAATAATTTGTCGAGGTCACGAACGCGTGCAAGCAGCTGTTCGGCCTCTTTTGCTTCTGCTGTTTGTAGTTGCTGGGCTAGTACCCGTTTCTGGATTCTCACATACTGGTTTACCAGGCTGACCTTTAGTCGCTGAGTCTCGTTGTCGAGTTCAAGCGGATCAACATCTTGGTACAGCGTCTCATAGACTAATGCCAATATTTTACCATACTCGGCAATCTTTTTCACCTGTTTGCTATCTTTTCCGTCAAAATCTGGATGCTCGGCTAAGAACTCAAAAACTTCCCGATTTTGAGGACTATCAAACATTTCGGGGTCTAGGGCATACAAATGGCTCCGTAACCTGGGCAGCAGTAAGGTGAGGGCCATCAAATGCTCCTCGGTTTTGAACTTATCTACCATGGCTTTGTCGATAACCTTCGCGCTAGCAGTTTGTGCAATCTGTCGGCGTCGCACTGGCGCGGTCTCGTCTGCCGTATGCTGCAGTTTATCCTGCAGCGCATCCTTGCTCACCTCCAGCAAGCCAGCGAGCCGACCAATGTAATGATCTTGCTCAACCTTATCGGGCAATTGGCGTACCACTCGTAGCACCACATCACTCAATGTTCGTTTACCCACTGCGGTCGATAAATCGAGCTCCTCGGTATAGCGATCTACCAGCCAATCGACGACATAGAGCGGCTTTTCAATAATCTCTTTCCAGACCTTCACATCTTGCTTGATCAGTTCATCAGGGTCTTTACCTCTCGGTATAGTGATTATTTGAAGGCTCACGCCCGCCCTAGCGGCAACTGGAATTGCCCGCTCCGTGGCAGCAACACCAGCCTTATCGGCATCAAAACACAGTCGAATATCTCCGGTTAGGCGTGAGAGCGCCTTTAGGTGTGGTTCGGTCAGGGCTGTGCCAGCTGTAGCCACCACTTGTCGCACGCCGGCCTGGTGACTGGCAATAACATCCAGATTTCCTTCGGCTAGAACTGCAAATTTTGTTTTGCGAATCGCTTCTTTGGCATGATGGAGCCCAAACACGTGCCGACTCTTATCATAAATGGGCGTACTTGGTGTATTGATGTACTTTGGCGCTTGCGGATTATCCTCCAGGAGTCGTGCGGTGAAGCCAATAATTCGCCCCTGGGCATCGGCCAGTGGAATCATGAGTCGACCGCGAAACATATCCTGCACACCACCGCGGTAGCTCTTGCTCGTCAGTCCAGCGAGTTTCAATTCTGCCTCACTAAAACCTTTGCTTTTGAGAAAATCAACCAGTGCCGAGCCGTTATTTGGCGAATAGCCCAGCCGCCAGACCAGTGCCGTCTCCCGCGTAAACTGTCGCTTACCAAGCACATACTCATAGGCTAATTTACTCTTTTTGAAATGCTCCTGGTAAAACCGCGCTGCCAGCTCACTCGCCTCATATAGCCGCTCTTTTGTTTTACTACTTGGGCCACTGCCTGCCAGTTGCTTGTACTGCTCCAGGTCAAGGCCAGCACGACGCGCTAGAATAGCGAGCGCTTCTTTGAAGTCGACGCCTTCCATCTCTTGAATAAACGTAAATATATCACCACCCCGGCCACTACTAAAGTCGTGCCAGATTTGCTTCTCGGGGCTCACGACAAAGCTCGGCGTTTTCTCGCTCGAAAACGGGCTCAGGCCCTTCCAGGTCCGACCGGCACGCTTCAGCTGCACGTATTCACCGACGACATCCTCTATCGCCAGCTTCTCGCGTATGTCTTCCTTTGCATCCATTACCTATAAGTATCCGGCACTCTCCCGTAACTAGCAAGCATAAGCCACAGGGTGTATCAAGATCCTCAGGCCCAATAAACTATGCAGCTGCCTCTGCTTTTTCTCTAAAATACTGCAGCATTTCATATGAGTCTTTTAATTGTTTTTCGTCGGGGACCTCCCCTTCGGGCAATGAGGAGCGGAAGTGGCTGACGGTAGTTTGTTGTTCGCTCACATACTGCCAGGCCTCACGTGCCGCAAGCCTATAGTCATGAATGCCCGCATCTTCTATGCGTTGCTGAACAGCATCCGCCTCATCTCCGAATAATTTGCAGATTCTTTCCGTAAGATATTCCTGCGCATCGGCTATATTCTCTGGTAATAGCCGCTTGTCTTCCTCTGCGTACTGCGAAAGCAGTGTATCCACTAAACTCTTCTGTTGGGTCGCTTGTTCATCGGTCATGCCCAGATGCTTGGCTAGAGCTAAGCCTTCTCCGTCAGGTATTCCATTGGAGTCAGGTTTAATATTAGCGATTGCTTTAATCCACTCGGGTTTAAGCTGCAGGCCAACCAAAACTTCATCGCTTTCGCCGCGACCTTCTACTGCCGATACCGGGACATCCACGACCATAAACGTACTGCCATATCGAATAGCTTTATCGGGGTCAATAGATGTCGCTACAAAAGGCGATATGTCTTGAGTGGCCTGACCGCCAGGCGACGAGACATGCTGAAAGGCAAGTTCTTGTCGCAACGTACGTTCGGGATACCGTATCAAGGATTGGGCGATATCTTTTAGGCGGTATTCGTCGACGAACTTACGATCAGATTCACTCATATCGGCAGCCTCAACTGCAGCAATTAAGTCTTTGAAGCGACCTGATTTGATAAATAACTCAGTGGCACTATGCGCCCCCTCACTTTCTATCGTCGATTGGCCGGTCGTGTGGTTCGGTTTTTTTAATAAATATGCCCTTTGCTCTAATATTTCACTCGGCTGATGAGGACGAATTCCACGATAAAGCCTGACTGTTGGCTCTCGCATATCTTGATTCGAGCTATCGAGCAGTAACACGTCTTGTACGTGCGCCAATTCTGGATCTTGGTATATCTCCCCCCTCTCTACAAAGCTTGCCCGCATGCCCTTGGCTAAAAATTGCTGGGCGGCATCAAGCAGCAAGCCACTTGGCGACTCATTTTGCTCTCTGCTTGCAGGTAAAGGTAGGGTTTCTGCAGTCATATTTATTTTGGATTAACAGAGTATATTGTAGCACTTTTACGCTTCAGTGTCAATGCTATCTTGCCCTTGCCTTCCCAAAGCAGTAGCGGATTGCGTGAGAATTCGCTAAGATAACACTATGAATCCAAACGAACCTAATTTCGGTCAGCTTCCGCCGACACCCACGCCTCAACAGCCTATTATTCCACAGCAAAATGCTACCGGCCAATATGAGGTCGTACCACCGCTGTACCCTTCTGCAGCCACAGCTCCCAATAATGGCCATAACCCCTACGAATTCATCATATCCCCAAGTACCAAGCCGAAACGCCTAGGGTTTAGTCTTGGTAGCTCAAAGAATTCAGCCTCAAAACTACTGTTTATTGTGGCGGGGGCTGGTATTCTCGTCATTATTCTTGGCGTTATCATCACTTCTTTCTTGCCCAAAAACAGCTCAACCCAAAACCTAACCACCATTGCCCAGCAGCAGCAAGAACTTATGCGCGTAGCTTCCCAAGGTGAGCGACAAACAACAAGCGAGACAACTCAGGGGCTCGCATATACTATCGATCTCAGTATTGGCACTGACCAGACCCAAGTACTTGCCTACCTAGGCAAACACAATACGAAACTCTCAGTCAAACAGCTGAGCCTGACGCAAGACAAAAGCACAGACGCGACCCTCACTGCAGCGCAAGCCAGCAGCACGTTCGATAGTGCGTTTGCAGAAGTTATGACCAGCCAACTCCAGACATATCTGTCTGATTTGCAAAAAGCCTACAACAATACGAGCAAGACAGATCTCAAACAGATCCTTAGCGTCAGCTATTCATCTGGAAAAAAACTACTGGGCGAAGCTCAGACAATCCAAGCCCAAGCGCAATCTCAGTGAGCAGTGACAACTAGTCGTAGTCATGGCCAATATAAGCTTCGACTTCTGAGGAAAACCAAGTTTTTTCCTCAGCGCGCCAGCAAAAAAGATGCGATTTTTTGTCGGGCTACTTTTTGTATATTTTCAGTCTACTCTCTGCTCACGTACCAAATCATATGAATGTCTAATCAGCGCTTCCACTTCTTCCCATGGTAATTCGCCAGATAGTACCAGAGTATTCCAGTGTTTTTTATTCAAGTGGTATCCTGGCATAACGGTAGTATATTTTTCTCGCAAGACGAGGGACAGCTGTGGATCGCACTTGAGGCTCAAATTGACCGGCTCTTTCCCTTCGGCAATCAGTGCAAACATATGCTCGCCCACCTTATATACCGCTACGTCCTCACCAAACGGATAATCTAGCTTGGCATTTGGCAGACTCAAGATATAGGTTTCGACCTCCTTGTGTGTCATTGCCCTAGTTTACAGGGAAGAATAGGGTGTCTGCAACTGGTTCATCGTTTCTACCCACTTCATACGCTGCAGTATGCCTGCCTGTATAGCCGCTGAGGCTGGCTTGGTTATCCGATTTGAATCATCTGACCCTACCACGCCAAACTTAAAGGTAAATGGCAACTTCGCGAGTTGCTCTGCCTTAGCCTGTGCTAAACAATCATCATGATACGTGCCGCAGGTTTTGCCCAATGCCAACCATTTCGCAAGTAGGTTTGTGTCTGCGCCTTGCACGCTAAACTCAACGTTGATAGCCGCCGACCGAGTGAGTTCCAATGATCCCTGTTGATCAAACATGAAGTTACCCATCGAGTACACAATCAAATGACCTTTGTAGCTCTCGGTTGTTTGTACCCAGTGTGGATGATCACCGAGCACCATGTCGGCGCCGCTATCTATCATCGAGCGATACAAGCTTGTTTTGATAGCATCTGGTGCTGGCTTATACTCGGTACCCGCATGGGACATAGCAATCACAGGCATATATTTGCTGTATTTGTTCATGACACTAATTGCTTCGCTAGAAGGAAGACGAATAAAGGCATGGTAGCCGCACATGGCAACTGGTATAGCGGCCTGCTCCGTGCTGCCGTTGCTCAAGGTTACTTTTGTGGGAAGCGCAATAACATCACACAGGTCATTCAGCTCCCTCGGATCTGGGTGGCCAAAATACTGGATACCATTTGCTGCGAGATGTTGCTGGGTTTCTGAAAATCCAGCAACTCCTTGGTTGTCCGTGTGGTTATTTGCAAGCGTAAAAATAGTGAACCATTTAGCTGCCTCTGTTATGTACTGAGGGTTACAATTAAAATTCAGCGTCGCATCTTCTTCTGCTGAGGTTAGATGGACACCAGCAACAGTCGGACATTCTAGGCCTGCTATCCAGGCGTCGTATTTGGTGCGATCAAACTCGCTCAGACGCGAAAATGGGTAGGCATACTGGAGCGGGCTTGCCATCGACCAGTCGTTGATATATCGGCCAAAATAGATATTACCTGTAAATAATGTGTTCGACTTTATCGAAACGGCATGCGCTTGTATTCTCGTAGGAGTCGAGGCAACTGATACCACTCGTGCAATTGGCCAAAGCTTATACGAAGCCAGGCATCCCATTGCTACTGCGACAAGAATAGCAATAGCCGCTATCGCAGATTTGTAAACATGTCTTTTGTGTCGTCGTCCCGCCAACCGATACATATCTAGGCTCAGTATATCATCAGGAATACATACGGTTATCATCACTTTCTGAGTAATAACTGGCGGTCACTTGACGGATAGGGGTATACTGTGTTCATAAGTGATGGGGATATTGACGTAATTAAAGGGGAGAATTCATGGCGTATCGTTTGTACGAAAGCAGAATAAAAACCATCAAAAAGCGTGTTACAAGTGTCACCGCAGCCCTTGTGCTGGCCGCAACCAGCCTCAGCAGTGCCGCCCCACTATTCCTCTCACAAAAAGCTTTTGCTATTCCTGTGGGCACAGTTAATATTTCGAATGTAGCAGACCTTTGTAATGCTATTCAAAATCAGGCAGACAATCAGACCTGGACAATTAATAATACAGGTGTCGCATATGGACTAACGCAATGCAACAGCATCAATGCGGGTGGCCAAACTGGTTGGTACTTCCCGATTACCGCCAACAACATCACTATCACCGGTATTAACAATCCGACAATCTACGGCAAGGGTTTCACACCAAACGGCAATTGGGCTTCACAAGACCTTATAGCAATCTTTGGTAATAATATTACGCTAAATGGCCTAACGCTCATGCCGAAAGTTGAACCAAACAAGACGATTGAAGTAATTGGTGGCAGCACAACCATCGAAAACGTCACCATTACCCCAAACACATTGACTGATCAAAGCGAATACGACAATATTTCGGACCCTTCCGATCCCGCCTGGACACAATACGCAAAGACTTGGAGTGGTTCGATTTACTACAATAACGCTACAGGCATCCAGACACTTGATAACGTATCAATCAATAATGGCGGCGTATCAGTCCATGCCCCGAGCACAACGTTGAATGTCAGCTCCCTGCAGCTTTCATACACATCGAACATTGACTGGATTAATGACTACCGTTTCTACAATAGCTCCAACAGCGTTATCCACGGCACGCCAACCTATACCTACCACGTTAACGCGATGCTCAATAATTTCAAAAGTGTACTTGCGGCCGTCGGTGACCCCACTACCGTACTAGGTACCGATACCATCTCACTTGACTCCGACATCAGCACCAATACCCAAGTCACACTGGCAAAGCCAGTAACACTGAATGGCAACGGCTACACTATCAGCCCAACATTCCCTAAAACGAACAATAGCAATAACTCCGCGCTCGGCATCCAAGCGAACAACGTAACGGTCAATAACCTTGTCGAGGACGGTGCAAGTGGTACCAATCTACATGGAATCAACGTTTTCAATGCAAGTAGCGTGAACCTTAATGGTGTGACGGTCAAAAATAATGATTATAGCGGCCTGAACGTTGACGGCTCTAAAGTAACAGTCAATAACCTCACAACAGCAAGTAATGGCTGGGACGGCGTGGACGTCGACAAGACCGGCGCCGTACTTACCGTAAACGGCATTAGCCACCACACCGAAACTACCCCAGACATCTATGTCGACAATGCAAGCGTTGGGCAAGTCGTGGACACGAATAACCAATATTCAATCACACATCCCGTCATACAGGCGAACGACAGTGCCTACAACCTCAAGCCAGCCGCCCCGACACTAAGCTACCCAGCGAATAATAGCCTAATAAACACTAATGACTTCTGGTTCACCTGGGGTAACGTACCCGGTGCTGTAAGCTATGAATTTCAGGCATCACAAAGCACTTCTGTTGACGGCAACGGCTCGTTGAACAGTGGCGTTTGGACCGGCGACTACCAGGGCAAACAGCCCACTGCTCCGACAGCACACTCAGCTGGAGCAAACGGAACTTGGTATTGGCAGGTACGCGCGGTTGATGTAAAAGGCGCAAAGAGCGACTGGTCAAGCGTCTGGAAATTAACGATAGATATGACTGCGCCAACTGGGCTTGCAAATGTATCACCTAAATCTGGGATTGTTGTTACGACGGCTAACCAGAAATTGATTGACTGGACAGATGCCACAGATGCCAATGGCCCCGTGACGTACTACTACGAAAGCTCCCACAGCAGTAGTACAAAACTTGACGGCTCATTCACTACACCAGCTTATGGTCCCGTTTCTACCGGATCAAACAGCTATATTGCATCTTCTGGCACCCCTGAAGGCATTTGGTACTGGCATGTCCGCGCTAAGGATGCAGCGGGCAACTACACTGCCTGGACAACGCCATGGGAGATCATCGTCGATAACACTGCACCCGTCGTTTCTATCACTTCGCCAAGCGATGGGGATGTTGTGCGCGGTACAGTTGTTGTTTCGGGTACTGTATCTGATTCCAACCCCGATCACTACTACTTTGTAGTCAAGGATTCTCTTGGGCATGTAGTGGCGGGTCCAGGGGTCGTTAATCAAGCTAACGTTTCACCCTGGAATTGGAATACAGCAAAAATTGCAGATGGAACTTACACGATTGACCTTGAGGCACGTGATGCTGCCGGTAATAAAGGTGTTGCATCTGTAAAAACTATCTCTGTCACTGTTGATAACACCGCCCCAGTAGTTACAGATACAGACAATTTCAACGTAAGCATGCTAACTGGAGACAAGAAGGTCCTTAGCCCAACCGTGACAGGTGAAACGGGCAAAGTTACCTATAAATGGAATGTCAGTTTATTTGACTCCCAGATCCTGAACAACCCGAAGGACACTTTAGACGGTACAACACTCGAAATCGGACCAGCTCCAAAAGGTACATACACAGTTAACCTAACTGTTACGGATCAGGCAGGGAACCAGACAACCGTTCCTTACAGCATAGTTATCTCTGACCATGCAAATAGTACGGTGGCATCTGCCGTTCTCGGTGCATCAACAGGCAACGATAGCTCATCCAAAAAAACTAGTACCGCCACAACCGGCGGTACCGTACTCGGCACAGAGACGACGACACCGACCGAAAGTACTTCTCCTGCTACAGATACCGGTAAGGTAAAGGGCGCAAGCACTGACACAGTTAATCTAACCACCAATAAGTCAGATACCATCAATCACAGCCGATTCCTCGGCCTTGGCTGGTGGTGGCTCGCGGTACTCGCGGTACTGCTTGGCTTCTTCTGGTTCCTGCTTGGCAAGCGCGACGAGCGCAGCGACAAATAAAAGCTAAATAGAACAAACTAAAGACCCGCTCACACGAGCGGGTCTTTTCATACCTTAGACGAGCATGCGGAGCTGCCTGGCGGAATCGTTCGTAAAGACAACCTAGCTTCCTCCGGCGATTCAACTTGCCTGAAGTACGCTAGGCGCTGAGCTGTTGAAGATACGGCTGCAACTCCGTGAGTGAATCTATGGTACGGATTGCCCCTGCCCTCATAAGTTCATTCCTGTCGGCAAAACCATAGGCCACACCTACACAACGCACGCCAGCAGCCCCAGATGCCTCTACGTCAGCAACCATATCGCCAATCATAATGGTATCTTCTGGTGGAAGAGCCAGATTGTTAAGCGCATCAAGTACTAAATCTGGGGCCGGTTTAGGCTCTAGGCCTGGACGTACCCCACTAATTGACTCGAAGAATTTTTCGAGACCTTTTGTACGCAAAAATGTTTCAGTCCCATCTTGAGTTGCCGATGTCACAATTGCCAACCGATAGCTTTCAGAGCTTAATGATTGGATTGTTTCTAGCACATGCGGGAAAAGTGCAACATCATCCCATAGTTCATGTAGTTTCTTTTTATATACGGCGTCAAACTCATCCCATGGCACATGAGATAAAAATTGCTGGTACACCGCGGAGTGGTGGTGAATGTATGGCTCTATGTCGCTCCTCGTGAGATCAGTGCCATGCAGTTTCAATGTGTACAGTATGGCATCATAGATTAGGTCTTTTGTATCTCGTAAAGTACCGTCCAGGTCAAACAGTATTGCCTTAGGCTTGGCCATTGGTTTTGAACCATTCCAGGTAGTGCTGCAGCTCCGCTATAGATGCTTGGATGTCACCGTAAGCCCGGTGCTCGTCCTTTTTCTCGAATTCCAGACCGTAGCGCCCCTGCATATACACCTTCCAGGCGCTCACATCGAGCATACGGTAGTGCAGCTTCTGATCAAGCTTGGGCCACCACTGGCTTATGAACTTACGATCGTTATAAATACTATTGCCGGCCAGTACCGCGTGCTCCGCACCAAACTGTTGCTCCATGAGCGTGATAAGCTCAGCCTCTACCTGCTCGCTTGGCTTTGAAAGTGTTTCATCACTTGTTTTGCGGATAAATTCATCACGGTTCGCCGGGTAATCCTGCCACCAGGTGTTTTTTTGCAGGCGATCTGCGACGACATCTGCTGGTTGGCGCACAATAGTCTCGTAGGTTGCGAGCGTATTGAACTCAAAATCGGTAATAATCGCCCCAACTTCGAGGATAACATCTGCTACCGCATCGAGCCCCGTCATTTCTAGGTCAACCCAAAGCAGCTTGGTTGGCACCGCGTTTTTATCTATCTCACTCATTACATAGAAGTATACATACTTATTAGATAAGAGTTAAGAGATAGATTAAGCCAAAGTCCGCCCAGGAGGGGGTGACACATTCTTGTCTGGCACTCTGTAGTCGTCCCGGTATGGCTGTTGTGAAGCAGCACAACTAATGCAAAAATGCGACGTGGCAGTGTTTTTGCGTTGTGCTCGGTCACAACAGTCACCGAGACGATGAAAGCGTGCCGAGATTTTCTGGCTCTCTTTTGGCGGTGCAAAAGAGAGCTCGCCGTGCGGGCGCGAAAGCCCGCAAGATGTATACCGTAGTCTGGGTGTTACTGCGTATGGTTGCTAGGCGCGCCAGATATTTGGTGCTTGCCGCAACCAAGTGCCCTCATGGAGCTCTACCACCATCGCTTTCGCCACAGCCTGACGGTTGATGGTATCTGTTGGATTCGAAAGCTTTGCCGAGAGTATGTAGCTATCCTTGCCCAGGTTATTCATGGTGGGCGAACGAAGCACTGTCCAATCTAAGTAAGATTCGCGCAAGATAGCCATGTGCTTCTCCCCGTCAGTAATCACCTTTGGTGCAATTTTATGCAACATGGTTCGACCAGCCTTTTGAGCGAACGATGGCTTGTCGTCGGGCGTAAAAGCAGCATTGCCGGTGAGCGATACGATCCGTTTAATTCCGTTTGCATCCATGGCTGGTATGATGGCGCGCATAGCACTCGATAGCACATCGCCCTGTTTGCTTGCCCAACTGCTCAGGGTCGACACGACAGCACCAGCGCCCTGCAGCACTTCTGTAACTGCGGCTGTATCGTGCACATCAAGCTTGCGCACGTGCAAGTGTGGCGTACCCTGAAATATATCGTTGTTATGCACAACCGCAAACACTTCCTCGCCCTCAGCCAGCAGCAGCTCAACCACTCTTGAGCCTACCCCTCCCGACGCGCCAAACACCACAACTTTCATACCATCAGTATACTCCGTCACATGGAGACAACCCTGCGGTTTTCTCGCCAAAGCGTTCAATAAGAGACGCCTTTTATCCGGCTGCTCTTTCCCCCTTAGCACTATTTTCGCTCGACTCTGCCTGATTCTTCCTAAAAGTTATAGTCTGCTTTCAGGATAAAATACTAGCTTTAAAGCTAGTATTCCAACCCTGTTAATAGTGAAACTAGTGGCACCCCGGAATCTCTCGGTCTGCATCGACCACTTACCCCCGAAGCAGTACGAGGGAGGGTCGCTGGAATGCCAGGGATAAGCAAAAACTGATTTGGGCTAAGGGTTTTGGGTCTCGGCGCGAGGAGGGTGTTTGAGCGAACAAACAGTGAACGAGTTCCGCACGAAGCCCGAGAGACAAAAACCGCCAGACCAAGTCCGGCGGTTTTTGTGTATTCCCTGGTGAGTTTTGCTACTTTTGATCAAGCAAAAGTAAGGTGAGGTCTTTACTTACGAATAGTCGCAAGTGCCTTCGAGTACTCAACGAGGTCAGTAAGCATCGCAGTGAGCGCACCAGCTGGCCCGTACGGGTTTTTGGCAAGATCAGCATTCAACACACCGCTTTCATCAAATGCACCACCCGCTACCGGGACAAACACCGCACGAGGAACACTTACCGCGAGCATGCCAGGGATAATACCGCGTAAGTGAGAAATGGCCTGTGCGCCGTTGGCAGAACCATGTGCAATAATGCCCACTGGCTTCCTATCGAGTTCATAGGCGACATAATCAAAGGCGTTTTTTAGGACACCCGGAATGGAGCGATTGTATTCTGGCGTCACCACAATTACCGCGTCCTGGGCAGCCAAAGCTTCAAGCCATTGCTTCACCACACCCTCCGTTCGACGCTCTGGATTATATTGCGGTGAAATTGCTTCGTTGAACATTGGCAAGTCATACTCACGTAAATCAATCGTAGTAACTTCAACATCATCAAGCGTACCTGCGACTGTTGCGGCCCATTTTGCGGCACGATCAGTGCTACGGCCGTCACGGGTACTACCAATAATAATTCCTAATTTCATACCATATTCTCCTTTTATATTCTGTGTGGTATACTTTGTATAGTATTAACTACTATAGCGTAAGTTACTATACAAAGTAAAGTATTAAAGTATGAAATCTACTTCTCTTCCGCTCGAATCACATGTTGGCTGCATATCAGCGGCCGCCGACGTCATTGGCCAGAAATGGACTGCGCTTATACTTCGCGACCTCCACGCCGAGCCAAAAGGTTTTTGTGAATTGGAGCGCACGGTCGAAGGCATCAACCCACGCACGCTCAGCCAACGACTCGATGAGCTCGAACAACACGGTATTATCGAAAAACAGTCGTGCGCCGGCGCACCAAATCGCTGCGAGTACCACCTCACAGACAAAGGTCATGACTTAGTACCGATTTTGCGTCATATGGCTGAGTGGGGCGAGAAATACCCCGCCACAGTCCAGGCCTAGCGCTGCGGCTCTCCCTTTTGCACACATATGAGCACCAGTGCACATAAATCAAGTGCTGCAATAATAAAAAATGCTGCCAAGTTATGCCAATTACCCATCGCGTGCTCCTTTGAGGCAAGTAAAGATGCGGCCAGAACAATCAACCCCACAGAAACAGCCATAGCCAACCAGCCCTGCCACGTTGACGGTGTCCAGCCATACCCCCAGCGTCGTTTTTTAAACCAATACTTCTTACTTTCCACTTTTATGAAACTCCAATGCGCACGAGTTAATGCAGTAGTGCTGGCCTGATTGGCTATCATCGACGCCTTCAAAGAGGTGGCCAATATGTACGCCGCAGGTGGCACAGATCACTTCCGTGCGTAGCGTGCCTAGTGACATATCGGGCGTTAGTATCAAAGCATCGTTCGATGCTGCTTCATCAAAACTTGGCCATCCAATCAGACCAGGGGTCGTGGAGTCATACTTTGCGCTACTCCGAAAGAGTTCGGCACCACAATTCACGCACCGGTACACACCATCTGCAGTTTCATGTAGGAGCGCACCCGTGCCTGGTGCCTCGGTACCGCCGCCAAAGAGGACACGTTTTTGCTCTGCGTTGAGATTGGGATTTCGTTGATTCGCCATAGTACCTTTTCCGCCGAGGACTTATTGCCGCCTACCTAGAGACCTATTGTACTGCGTTGTGGCTATAACGCTGTTATCAGTCTTACACCTACGCCATTTGGGGAACTACATTCGTTCGGGGGCGTGAATGCCGAGTAATTCAAGACCCTGCTTCAGCGTAGCAGCATATTGGCTCACCAAACCAAGACGAATCTGTTCGCGTTCATCACCAATAACTCGATTATTTTCATAAAAACGGTTAAAGGCCTGGGCTAGTTCATATAAGTAGGTACAAATATGATGTGGCATGAGCTCTGCTGTTGCCCTATCAACTGCTTCTACATACTGGCTCAATGTACGCACTAAACTTCTCTCATCTGCTTCGAGTTGCACGTCTTTTGGCAGCGCATGCGACTCTGCGGGTGATTTAGCGAGGATGGATCGGGCGCGAGCGTGCGCATACTGCAAATATGGCCCGCTGTTGCCCTCCAGGGCAATTGATTCGAGCGGATCGTACACAATATCACCACCAATACGATTCTTGGCAAAGGCATATTTCACCGCAGCAAGTATAGTTTCCTCGTTTGGATCCGTACCGCTTGCCTCACCTGCCACGCGAGCAGCCTCAAGGATTTCGAGCGCCGTTACGATATTACCCTTGCGGCTGCTCATTTTCACACCACCCTGTAGCTTCACTACGCCATGCGTCAAATGGCGCGTCCGGTCAGCCGGTTCAGGAGCAAAAGCGTGGATAGCCGCCAGTACGACCTGCATATACTGCATCTGCTCGTTGGCGGTAATAATAATAGATTCGTCAAAATGGTAATCCCGCCATTTCGTCAGGCTCAAGCCCACATCTTTTGTTTCGTAGGTTGGCAAGCCCTCGGAATTGATGAACACCCGCGTGTGCAAGCCTTGATCCTCGCCACGAAACACGACCGGACCATCACTTTGGACGAACACGCCTTTTTCCAATTGAGCCCGCACCGTTTCAAGACCAAGGGGCGTAACCTCGCTTTCAGGGATAAACCGATCAAACGGCACCACTTGCAGCTGTGTATACAGGGTTGCAAAATAGTCATAGCTCCACTGCCGGCAGGTCCAGTAAATTTGCGCAAAAGCAGACTCATGATCATTCGTATCGTGCAACGCATAGGCGCGTTTGTTTGCCGTGACGATTGCCTGCTTGGCTGTATCATCTTCTTCGTAGGCATTATTCCCCTCAACATAGCGCGCACCGAGCCATGCTGGGCGCTCAGCTTCGGCTATATCTGCAAGTTTCTCTGGGTATTCACCCCCAAGTGCCCGTACGATTGCCCACATACTTTTGCCGGCATGAAGCCCGACATCGCCACCAAAGTTTAAGCGAATCGTTTTGGCGCCAGCATGCTCAACAAGTCGTGCAATTGTATCCCCCACCAGCGTGGTATACAGATGCCCAGCATGCAGCGGCTTAAATGGGTTTGGATCGGAATATTCCAGCAGCACCGTTTTACCTTTTAAGGTTTTGGCTGATTCAGCCTCAAGCGCACCCAGAAGCGTGATGTCATGCAAACGCATATTCAAAAAGCCGGGCCCTGCCACGCTAAGCTCTGTAAACTGTTCATTGCCTCGTAGTTTTTCGGCTACCGCTTCACCAATTTCGCGTGGATTTTTGCCGAGCCGTTTTGCCAGTTGGAGTGCAACATTGGTGGCGAAGTCGCCAAACTGCTCCTCTGGTCGTGTCAGCTCAACCACCACCTCAACGTCGTATAGATCCTTGATGGCTGCCGCAACTACCTGCTCCAGTTCATATTTCATAACTTCAGTATAACAGAGAGAGGTGTGCAGTGAGTACACCGTATGCTTTTCCATCTCGATGCTATAATGCCTACACGATGAATGAAAGCATAAAAAAACTTCAAGCTATCAAACTTAGTACACACATAGCCCATGATGTGGCGCTCGAACACATCCGTACTACACTCAAAGAAGACCTCGGCTATCATTTTTTTGAAGTTGATGAAGCTCGACCGTGGGGCGCCTTCTACAGAATATCCGACGAGGAAGCTGACCGTTTTGTAAGAGAATTTTTTCCCGGGCTCGATCCAGCCAAAGCACGACTCGGCCACAAGGGGCTAGTGCTGAGTCCGAAGATTCTCGTTGTGTACCCAGGGCAGCGGCTGAGCTGGCAATACCACACCTTTCGTTCCGAGCGTTGGCATTTTTTGACACCCGGAGGTTACTTCAAAAGCGCGACAGATGCTCAAGGCGACCTGCAAACAGCTAAAGTAGGTGATGACGTACAGTTCGAAACAGGCGAGCGGCACCGCTTAGCTGGCAGTACAGACGGCTATACACTTGTCGCGGAAATCTGGCAGCACACCGACCCGACACACCCTTCCGAAGAATCAGACATCGTACGGCTAGCCGATGATTATAAACGCTAGTGCTTATGCATAATATTTGCTACTATACTAACCAGATAATGCTAATCGAGTCTGCGACAAGCGGAACAGGGGGTGGAAATGCTTTTTGGGCACCAAACAAACGATACGTACGACAACCAGATACCAGACAACGTCATTAACGATGTCGCAGCTGACGCTACGCCAAACCCCTTGGCGACTGATTCTGACACTGGCTTAGGTCTACCCGCAACGACTGACGATAATGCCGTAGCGGACACCACCGCACCATACCTTGATTCCCCGCAGGACAGTAGCACCGTCGTACCGAGTGTTCCCACCGCAAGTGATACCTCACCTATCCCCGAGCCCCAGGAACTGAGTGGTCAGGACACTGATTTAGCACAAACATCCACAGATGAGTTGTTGGCCCTCAAACAACAAGCCCTTGGCGAACTGACACCCCTAGTCGATCACCTCGATCAATCTCCCGAAGAAAAATTCCGAACAACTATGATGATGCTGCAGAGCACTGATAATCAAGCACTGCTTAAGGATGCGTATGCCGCAGCGCAAGCAATCACCGATGACAAAACACGGGCCCAAGCATTGCTCGATATCATCAATGAGATTAATTACTTCACCCAGCAAAAATAAACTTAATGGGAGAACCGAGATAGGTTCTCCCACCGCGCCGGGCTTCGCACTATCGCCACGCAGCTCGGGCTGCTCCTTCCTGGAGGCTGTAAAAGTATCCCCGAACTAAATTCGGTGATACTTTTAGTTTTAGTATTGATGGGGGAAGCCAAATGGGCCCCCTCCCAGCACTCTGGAATCTCCTGGCTCGATATGTTGTCAGGTAACACAACTTGTCCGTTAGGACCAACAAGAACTTAGCGAA